>DUYW01000048.1 GCA_013349825.1 Gammaproteobacteria bacterium
GGGGAGTATGGGGTCAGGTCTAGAAAAGATGCCCAATTTCGGATAAACTATTTGGCGGGTGTTAGGTTTAATTGGCATCAGAATATTTTTCTATCTAAAGCAAAATAGTTTTGATCAAGCAATGTGTTTGATGTTTACCGATAAGCGATATATCATTCATGTATGATCACTTCATTCAGATGTAAAAAAACTGAAAAGTTATTTAAGACAGGTAGAAGCAAGAAATTTTCAGGCGATCAAGGCAGTAGCAGAACGTAAACTTACGATTCTTAATGCTGCAGAAACAATTGAGTTTCTAAGGTCCCCACCCGGTAATAGGCTAGAAAGTTTATGCGGTAACCGAGAAGGTGAGTGGAGTATCAGAATCAATAAGCAATGGAGAATTTGCTTTTGGTTTGAAGAAGGAAATGCAGCAGGTGTAGAAATAGTAGGTTATCACTAGGAGATATTATAATGGTCAAAAATGGTATGCGAGCTGTGCATCCAGGTGAAATTCTTCGTGAAGAGTACCTTGTCCCATTGAATATGAGTGCAAATGCACTCTCGAAGGCTTTACATGTTCCTCCAGCTCGAATTAATGAGATTGTGCGAGAGCGTAGAGGTATTACACCAGATACAGCAATGCGTTTGGTTCGTTTTTTTGGTGGGGACGCAAAGTCATGGTTGAACCTACAAGTAGAGTTTGACTTAAAAATTGCTGAATCTGAGAAGCTTGAAAATATTCAGCGCTCTATTTCTCCTATGGCTGCTTAGGGAACCTCTGAACAAGCCCGGCGGGTTATCCACGAGTCATCAATAAACTGAAATAAAAGGGGTTCTCGCACTGTAACATCAGCCTATTTCAGGCTTACTGAGACGGTCAAAACAAGGTTGTCGGAGTACTGACTGTCTGAGAAACTATTCAGCGGGGAGAGTTCTGGTCTGTTGTGTGCCACGCTCTCCCCATCGGTATTACAAAAGGTCACCTTTCCACTCTGCTCTCTGAGGATATTGGACTCGTGGATCACCCCGCGATAGAGATAGCGGAAAAACTGGGTAGAGCAGAGAGCAGGGTTGGTACTGAATAGAGTCCACAGGGGCAATGGAATTACTAGCTTACCAAGTTTGAGCACAGCGTGGTGCCTGTCGCTGTTCAAAATGTCTACGATGTCTCTTCCGCTGCTGCTGTTGGATTGCCCTGAAGTCTTCGAGCTGGCTTGCCGTCAAAATCTCTGAGAGGTTGCTGTGCATCTTGTCACGCATGGTGCGCTGCTGTTTACGGTGCTGTTGATGTTTGATGTGCTGCTCTTCAAATAACTGCTCCAGAGATACGGCCTGGGTATCGCTCAGGTCGAGATCAAACTGCAGTCGTTCCATATTGGGTGGGCCGAATGGTGGGCCTCCTGATGGACCGCCGGGGCCCATCGCATAGGCGCTACCGGTAATGACCAGTGTTGCTACAGAGAGTATTATGGATTTTTTGAGGTTCATGGTGTTTCTCCTTGTTGTTGAGTTGGAACAGGAGAGTGTTCATAGGTTGTCTCTCCTTACCCCATAAGATAGAACGCAACCATGTAGCCAATAGGGAGAGAGTATGAAGAGATTGTGAATGATTTCTCCATACTGGCTGCACATTCGATCGTCAAGATGTGTGTAACCATTCAACAGATGCCCAATATTCAAATAAGGAGCCATAACCATGATTGATGCAATCTCTAATGCAGCAATGCCTATGCGTCCACCGGGGAACGGACAGGGAGGCGCATCACTGACAGATGAGCAGAAGCAACTGATCAGTGATACCTTGAGTGAGTATGATGCAGACAGCCTTACTGAAGCCGATGCAACATCCATTGTCTCAGCCTTTCAAGATGCCGGCATTCAGCCGGGAAAAGGGTTGGCTGAAACCATGGAGGCCGCAGGTTTTGATGCCAGAGCGGTGGGAGAGATGGCGGGTGTGCAGGGGCCGCCTCCCGGTCAGGGCTTGGGGCCACAAGAGAAGGACGGTGGAATCAATCTGAGTGAAGATATGATGGAAGAGCTCTATACCCTGTTGGAGCAATACTACTCCGAAGAGACGGCAGATGAAGAGCGTAGCAGCCTGATGAATGCCATTCGAGGCGTAATGGGACAAGAAGACAACCTATTCAGTGCTTCTGCATAAGTTGGTGCTATAGTGCGAAATATGTTCCCATTTCGCACCAAAATTTGGCACAAGCTATTCTTTGCCATCCTCTTGGTGGTGATGCTGGTTTTGGCGATCAGTATGGTGCTCTCCCGGCTCAGTTTTCAACAGGGATTCACCCAGTATATTGAAGAGGTTAAGCTGAAGCAGCTGGATGGGTTTAGACAGGTGTTGAGCGAGCAGTATCGGCAGCAGAAGAGCTGGGCCTTTCTGCAAGAAAACCCCCGTTTGTGGCATCAGCTACTGGTTGAGTCCAACATGTTACCGCCACGACCACCTCGTGGCCCCGGTGGCCATAGGTTTGGTGACTCTGGGTTTGGTAGAAGAGGGGACGGGCCACGTGGAGGCGGTCCCCCTTCAGAGTTCGCTCCTCCAAGACCCACCGCTGCGGATGAGAGACATCCCCCACCCCCACCTCGTTTTATGCGGGAGAGGCTTGGTCTGCTAGATGCTGCGCGCACTCGAGTGATTGGGCCACCACCCACGACAAAACACCGTCTACTCCCCATTCAGCTGGAGCAGCAGGTGGTGGGCTATCTGACCCTTCGAATCTTTACCCCACGCCGCACCGAACTGGACCAACAGTTTGAACAGCAGCAATTTGACAATCTATTGCTTACGGCACTGCTCTCACTACTGATTGCGATCATTGCCGCGCTGCTGCTGGCGCGGCTGTTTAATCGTCCGATCTCTGATATCGCTAAGATGGCACGTCAACTGACCGCAGGGCAGTTTGAGGTTCGTATCGAAAAAATCAGGCAAGATGAACTGGGTGACTTGGCCGCTGATCTCAATATACTGGTGGAAACCTTAGAGCAGAACCAGCGCTCCCGTCGCCAGTGGATTGCTGACATCTCCCATGAACTGCGTACCCCGCTCACCGTATTGAGAGGGGAGCTGGAGGCGATGGAGGATGGAGTACGTCCACTCAACCGTGAATCGATACAGTCCCTCTCGTTAGAAGTGAAACAGCTCAAGCGGTTGGTGGATGACCTCTACCAGCTCTCGCTCTCGGATCAAGGATCGCTCTCCTATGTAAAAGAGCGGGTGCTACCACTGGAACTGTTGAGAGACGTGGCAGAGGGGTTCACCGTTACCATGCAGCAGAGGCAGATTGCATTGACGGTGAGTTGTGAAGGGGAAGGGCCACATCTGTTGGCAGATCCACAACGCCTGACCCAGCTCTTCACCAACCTGTTAGAGAATAGTCAGCGCTATACCGATGAGGGGGGTGAGGTGAAAGTCCATTGTGAGGTTGGTGCTTCGTTTCTCATCCATTTTGAAGACAGCGCACCGGGTGTTCCTCCGGAGCTGATCCCCCGCATTTTTGAACGACTGTTCCGGGTAGAGGGGTCGCGCAACCGTGATCATGGTGGCTCTGGTTTGGGGCTATCCATTGTGCAGAGTATTGCTAAAGCGCATGGCGGTGAATTGAGAGCAGGACCATCCCCGCTAGGTGGGCTAAAGATTAGTCTACAGTTACCGGTTGACCAAGAGAGGTAGAGCATGAACACAACAGAATCACAGCACACCGTACTGGTGGTGGAAGATGAAGCCAAGATTGCACAACTGTTACAGGATTATCTACACAACAGCGGATACAACACCCACTGGATTGAGGATGGCGAGGCTGTGGTGGAGTGGGTGCAACAGCAGCAGCCTGACCTGATCCTGCTCGACCTGATGCTGCCCGGTAAGGATGGCATCACCATCTGTCAGGAGCTGCGTGCCTTTACCGAGGTGCCAATTATCATGGTGACCGCTCGGATTGAGGAGATCGACCGAGTGCTGGGGCTAGAAATTGGAGCCAATGACTACATCTGTAAACCATTCAGCCCGCGTGAGGTGATGGCGCGGGTCAAGGCGCTGTTTCGTACCTTGGCCTATCGGCAACAGCCATCGAACCGTGATAACAGCACGATTGTGCTCAATCCAGAGCGGATGCAGGCTACCATATTCGGACATGTGCTAGAGCTAACGGTGGTTGAGTTTCGCCTGTTAGCGACACTGGTGAACCAGCCGGGGCGCATCTTTTCTCGGGCGCAGTTGATGGAAAACCTCTATGAAGATCGTCGTGTGGTGACCGACCGCACCGTCGATAGCCATGTAAAAAATCTGCGTAAAAAGATTGCCGAACACCACAGTGACTCTGAGATTATCAAGTCGGTTTATGGTGTGGGCTACAAGTTTGAAGAGAGTGCATGAATAACTGATGCTCTTTTCCGCAGCAGGTTCTCTATTCTTGGGCAAGCTCTCAGTGCCCGAACCACATAGGTTTGATGGGTACAGAACCACATTAGCTATTATGAATGGCACTGGCCTTATGCGCGACATAGACCGTACATGAGGACTCTCCCCCCATATATGGATTTGGGAAACTGATGATGTGAAACTCCGATGAAAGAAATACCGAATCAAGAAGCTCGGTAAAATCAGCATCTGGAGGGTCATTCGACCAAAGTGCGAAGATACCACCCGGGTATAGTTTGTCAGATAGTTTTTGCAGTCCCCGCTCTGAATAGAAAGCTCGATTCTGGGAATTTAACCAGTGGCTGGGGGAGTGATCAATATCTAGCAGAACCGCATGGAACAGCTTGGCCGGATCTGCCCGATCAAATCCACTTTCAGCAGTCGCAATTTCAAAGAAATTTTCAAGTATCAGGCTGCAGCGAGGATCAGCAATCAAGGTTTTCCCAAGTGGTACAAGCCCTTTTTTATGCCAGTTGATAACTGGTTCCATTACATCGATAACCATCAACGATTTAACTGCCGACACTTCCAATGCGGCAACAGCGGTATAACCGAGCCCCAACCCGCCGACCACTACGTCCAATTCATTCCACTCACAAGCAGCAAGCCCTAGTTTTGCGAGTTGTATTTCCGATTCGGTGAACAAGCTGGACATCAGGAACTCATCACCCAGCTTTACCTCATAGACAATTGTTCCACCTAACCTTGGCTCGGCCCGTCGCCTAAGGCTGATTTCACCCAACGGGGTTTCCTGATAATCCAGTTCTTCGAAGTCAAATGTCATGAGATTTCCGGTTTAGTGTGAGAAAATGGTCAGCCTGATCCTAATACCTTATAGGTTTTGTCGGAATTATCATGTGCTGGCTGTTGGAAAAATACTACAGCACAAGTGCCTCTTTAACTATTGGCAATAGCATTTAGTTCACAAACATGAGATCATTACCCATTCGGCTTCTGGTCGGTGAACGGGAGTCTGAAGTCCATAATATTTCACCAAAATAATTGAGAAGATAACATGAGTACAGGTACAGTAAAGTGGTTCAACGCAGATAAAGGTTTTGGTTTTATTACTCCGGAAGATGGAGGAAAGGATCTATTTGTTCACCATTCTGAAATTCAAAGTGGTGGCGGCTATGCTACGCTTAATGATGGTCAGAAGGTAGAATATGAAGTTGGACAAGGTCAGAAAGGTCCCTGTGCAAATAGTGTCAAACCTCTCTAAAGCCATCCATTCATTAGGCTTTATTAAGTAAGACGTTCCGTAGCACTGGTTTTTTTCTGAACAGATCTAACCAGCGCTACGGAGCAACAGAACTGGCCTGTTCTGTTTTCTCCTCAAGGTTATTTTCTCTATAACTTTCAATAAACGCCTGTAAACCTTCCTGAACCAGGTCATAGGTTGCATCAATATTTGTGGCGATATCGCCTTCTAACACACTCAAGCCATCCAGTATTTCTCTCGCCTCAGCAAACCCTTGGTCTATGCCTCCGCCAATAATTTCTGAAAATTTGAGCGCGGCCTCCTCTTCAGACAGTTCCGGGTGTATTTTTTGATATGAGCTAAAGTAAGCTGTGCTCATTGAGACAATTCTATCTGCTGTTGCCTCTGGAGTGACATCCAATCCGGAATCATGCGCACGTTGAATTGCATTTTCACCCAGTTCAGGCTCCAGGGCTTCATTGATACCTTCAATGGCCGTTTTATAGAGCAGTGCCAGTGGTTCATTACCTGCTTGAATACTGGTCTCCAGACTGGCTTTAAGGATCGCTCCGTTCAGCTGCTGCTGAGCACTAAGTGCTGGCTGAGGGGCCTGTTGCGGTTGTTTTGTCTCCGCTACAGCATTCGCGGAGGCAAGATTTTCTAACCCACTCTTTTGTGGAGACTTTATGCCGTTAACAGCCGGAGCCAGAGTTTGTATGTCTGATATATTTTGCATTGTCTTTCTCTCTCTATTCTCTGTTTGAAACACGCTGTCCAAGAATCTGTTCAAAATGGCGCTTGAACACGTCTCTCAACACTCTGGTTTTCTATCAAAAGTATAGTCTCTATATCGGCCAATTCTGGAAGAGTGAGAGAAAAAATTTCAATGACCGAGTATTTCACCTCCGCTGAACACGTTACAGCATCACATTATAAAATTTGGCTCAAAAACAGCTGTGTGCGTTCACTTTTCGGGTTTTCAAAAAATTCAGCCGGTGGTGAACACTCGACAATCTGCCCCTGATCCATAAAGATCATGCAGTCCGCTACAGTTTTGGCAAAGCCCATCTCATGGGTGACACAGATCATCGTCATCCCCTCCTCTGCCAGCTCCGTCATCACATCTAGCACCTCTTTGATCATCTCCGGGTCCAGTGCTGAGGTCGGTTCATCAAACAGCATGATCTTTGGCTCCATACAGAGACCACGAGCAATCGCTACCCGCTGCTGCTGTCCTCCTGAGAGCTGTCCCGGAAACTTCAATGCCTGATCTGCAATCTTGACCCGTTCCAGGTAGTAGAGTGCCTTCTCTTCTGCTTCACGGCGTGGCATTTTACGCACCCAGGTCGGTGCCAACATCAAGTTTTCCAGAATGGTGAGGTGGGGAAAGAGGTTGAAATGTTGGAAAATCATTCCAACTTCGCGTCGAACGTTCTCGATATGGTTTAGATCATCGGTTAATTCGATTCCATCAACAATGATCTGCCCCTCTTGGTGCTCTTCCAGACGATTGATACAGCGGATCATCGTTGACTTGCCAGAACCGGAAGGGCCACACACCACCAGTCGCTCCCCTTTCTTTACGGTAAGGTTGATATCTTTGAGTACATGAAAGTCGCCGTACCACTTGTTGACCCCCTTCATCTCAATCATCTTTGTTTCCATTCAGATCACCTCTGTACACTTCGGTTACAGGAACTCAAAATATTCTTCTTCATGTTTTATCAGTGCCCCGTATCCAGTTTTCTCTCTATCGAAACACTGTAACGTGACATACTGAAACAGAAGAGCCAATAGACTGCTGCACAGAATACATACCCCTCCACTGCTGTACCCAGCCAGTTGGGATCAGTGGTTGCCGCTTGCACGATACCGAGGAAATCAAACATTCCGATAATCAACACCAGGGTCGTATCTTTGAACAGTGCGATAAAGGTGTTGACCACTCCCGGTATCACCAGCTTCAGTGCCTGCGGCAGAATAATCAACTGCATGGTGCGCCAGTAGCCCAACCCCAGTGATTCTGCCGCTTCAGTCTGCCCTTTGGGGATCGCTTGCAGCCCACCCCGTACCACCTCTGCCATATAGGCCGCCTGAAACAGACTGATCCCGATCAGGGCACGCAGCAGCTTATCGAAGTTTACCCCTTCCGGGAGAAACAGTGGCAACATCACTGATGCCATAAACAGTACCGAGATCAGTGGTACTCCTCGAATCAGTTCGATAAAACCAATCGATATGGAGCGGATTACCAACAGATTGGAGCGCCGCCCCAGTGCCAATAATATACCCAACGGGAATGAGGCGGTAATACCAACACCGGCAATGACTAGGGTGAGAAACAACCCCCCCCACTGTGCGGTATCAATCTCTTCAAGCCCCCAGCTTCCTCCTGAAAAGAGTATCCAGGCGACCAATGGATAGGGGATCAGAATCAACACTGCAATCCAGCTGCGCCTGACTCCGGGAATGAAAAAACCTGCAAACAAAACGCCTAACAGGATAAAAGCGAGATCCACCCGCCACTGCGCCTCTGACGGATAGAGGCCGTAGATAAATTGGTTGAAACGTGCATCAATAAAGGCCCAACAGGCCCCCTCATTGGGTTCACATGCGGCACGGGATTCCCCCGACCAGGTGGCCTGCAGAAAGAGCCAGTCGACAATGGGTGGAATTGCCAACCAGAGCAGATAGAGGGTGAGCAGTGTCAGACCACTGTTGAATGGTGTTGAGAAGAGGTTTCTGCGTAGCCAGACCATCTAGTAGAACTCCCTGGAGACTCTAGATACGGCTTCGGTCAATATGATCGCTATCAAAAGTGTGGTCATCGTTCCACCAGTTTCATCTTGTGGTTATACCAGTTCATCAAAAGTGATATCAGCAGGCTGATCAACAGGTAGACCCCCATGGTGATGGCAATCACCTCAACGGCTTGCCCAGTCTGGTTTAGTACTGTACCGGCAAACACCGAAACCAGTTCTGGATAGGCGACCGCTGCCGCCAGTGAGGAGTTTTTCAACAGATTGAGATACTGGCTGGTCAGTGGAGGAATGATCACCCGCAGAGCCTGCGGCAGAATAATCAGTCGAAGTGTCTGACCATGTGTTAGCCCCAATGATCGTGCTGCCTCGGTCTGCCCTCTGTTCACTGACTCAATGCCTGAGCGCACAATCTCTGCAATGTAGGATGCGGTGTAGATGGTCAACGCCAATAGAATCGCCATAAACTCAGGGATCATCACCAGCCCTCCCTTAAAGTTGAACCCTTTAAGAGCCGGTAACTCCCAGCTCAATGGAAAACCCTGAAGCGCCAGCACCAGTAGCGGGACGACAATCAACAGACCGATAGAGACGCGCCAACGGGGGAAGATTCGCCCTGTTTGGTGTTGTCGCCGAACGGCCCAGCGAAATAGTAAAACTACACCGATCAGGGTCAGCAGCAGTGCCCACCCCGCCCAGCCAAAACCCTGTTCTGGGATTGGTGCGGGCATGTAGATGCCACGATTATTGAGAAAGAACAGTTCACCCCAGTTCACACTCTGTCGCGGTGAGGGAAGACTGCGCAATACTGCAAAATACCAGAAGAAGATCTGTAGTAACAGTGGGATATTACGGATTAACTCTACATAACCGAGCGCCAAACGGGAGATGAGCCAGTTGTTCGAGAGACGCCCCACGCCGATCAGCAGCCCCAACAGGGTTGCCAGAAAAATACCCAGTACGGAGACCAGCAGTGTATTAAGCAGCCCTACCAGAAAGGCACGACCATAGGTCGAGCTTTCACTGTAGTCAATCAGGTGAGAGATGATCCCGAATCCGGCTTCGGTATTGAGAAAATTGAATCCGGTGGTAATCCCACGACTTGCCAGGTTGGTCTGCAGGTTGTCCCACAGTGACCAGCCAAAGTAGAGAAACAGTGTCAGTGCAACAAGCTGGAAGATCCAGCCACGAACCCGACTATTGCGCCAGAGTGCTAACATACAATGCTATCAACTCGATCTTTATAAACAGAGTGGGCTGCCTGTTTACGCAGACAGCCCACAAAATATTCAGCCCTTAACGAATCGGGGCCGCATATTGAATCCCACCATTGGTCCAGAGGTGGTTAATCCCTCTTGGCAGGTTGATGGTTGTAGTGGGACCGAGGTGGCGGTCATACATCTGCCCATAGTTACCGACCTGTTTGATGATGTTGTAACTCCAGTCATTAGAGAGTCCCAACTTCTCACCCATATTACCGACTGTGCCGAGCAGACGGTTTCTACTGGGGTTACGCTTGTCTGCACGCATGGCATCAACATTGTCTGAGCTGACCCCCATCTCCTCTGCATTCTTCATCGCACGCAATGACCAACGGACAATATCTCCCCAACGGTTATCACCATGGCGCACCACCGGACCCAATGGCTCCTTGGAGATGGTCTCTGGCAAAATCACGTGATCTGCAGAGTTTTTCAATTTGGTGCGTTGTGCCGCAAGGCCGGAACGGTCTGTAGTAAAGACATCACAGCGCCCGGCATCATAGGCGGCAACCACCTCATCCATCTTCTCAAAGGCAACAATCTTGTACTCCATCCCGTTGGAACGGAAGTAGTCTGCTGCATTCATCTCGGTGGTGGTTCCCATGTTGGTACAGACTGCCGCACCGGAAAGCTCTTTGGCGGACTGCACTCCCAGATCTTTTCGTACCATAAAGCCCTGACCATCGTAGTAGTTGATCCCGGCAAAATCGAGCCCCAACCCGGTATCACGGGTGAAGGTCTCAGTGGTATTGCGTACCAGTATATCAATCTCACCAGACTGCAGCGCGGTGAAGCGTTCCTTGGCAGAGAGGTGAGTATATTTCACCTTTTCGGCATTTCCAAACACTGCAGCAGCCACCGCACGACAGACATCGACATCAATTCCCTGCCACTTGCCTTGTGCGTCGGGACTGGAAAAACCGGGCAGACCCTGACCTACACCACACTGCACAAACCCCTTACCTTTTACGGTAGAGAGTGTATCGGCAGAAGCCCCGGTAGTCGCTGTCATTGCAGTCGCTGCAAGCGCCGCTATAAAAATCCTTTTCATTGAGTCTATCCTCTTAATCATTGTAATTGTATTGAATGATACACAAAGTAACAAAACCAACTGAAAGTGTCACCTTTTGAGAGATAACTTGTGACACAACAACCGCTTCAAATAATCACTCTCTCTCGCCCGTATTGCCTTTTATCACCGGTAATCACTGGCTTTTCCAGATGGTATACATTGCACTCCATCCACTCTAAGATAGACTTTGTATAGGCCAATAAAAAATTATAACGCTGTACAATCTTTCATTATCCTCAGGAGGGGAACCATGTTTAAACATCTCACAACTGCTGTGCTCTGCTTTGCACTGAGTGTCACCACCACCATCAGCTCCGCTGCAGACCCCATCGTCATTAAGTTCTCTCATGTTGTTGCCGAGAATACCCCCAAGGGGCAGATGGCCAATAAATTCAAAGAGCTGGTCGAAACCCGGTTGGGAGATCGGGTGAAAGTTGAGATCTACCCGAATTCACAACTATTTGGTGATAACAAGGTGCTGGAGGCCATGTTGCTGGGCGATGTGCAGATGGCGGCCCCCTCTCTCTCCAAGTTCAGCCGCTATACCAAGAAGCTTGCACTCTATGACCTCCCTTTTCTGTTCGAAGATATGGAGGCGGTAGACCGTTTTCAACAGAGCCCTGCGGGAGAAAAGCTATTAAAGTCGGTTGAACGCAAAGGGTTGGTTGGCCTTGGTTATCTTCATAACGGCATGAAGCAGCTCTCTGCCAGCAATAAATTGCGTAGCCCCAACGATGCCAGAGGCCAGAAGTTCCGTATTATGTCTTCCGATGTGCTGGAGGAGCAGTTCAAGGCGGTCTCTGCAATGCCTCTAAAGAAACCTTTCTCAGAGGTCTTTACTCTACTGCAGACCCGGGCCATTGATGGGCAGGAGAATACCTGGTCTAACATCTATTCGAAGAAGTTCTTTGAGGTACAGCCCTACATCACCGAATCTAACCATGGGTTGCTGGACTATATGGTGGTCACCTCTAAAGAGTTCTGGAGTGAGCTACCTGCAGATACACGCGGTGAATTGGAACAGGCACTCTCTGAGGCCATTTCTCATGGTAATGAGGTTGCTGCTCAGAAATCGGTCAGTGACAGACAGAAGATTACCGACTCAAGACGGTCTGAGATTGTTGCATTAACGGCAGCTGAACGGGCACAGTGGGTCGAGGCGATGAAACCGGTCTGGAAGAAGTTTGAGAAGAAGATTGGTAAAGATTTGATCGATGCTGCCTATGCCTCCAACCAATAGAGTCCATCTCTCTCTTTAATGTTTCTGCGCTATCTCAACAAGATCGAAGAGGGGATCATCTCAATACTACTGGTCGCAATGACGCTGCTGGTCTTTATTGAGGTGGTACTCCGCTTCGGTTTTGGTACCGGGTTGAGTTGGGGTCAGGAGTTGACTCTACACCTCTCCGCCTGGTTTGTGCTGTTTGGTATCTCTTATGGTCTGAAGGTAGGTGCCCATATCAGTGTTGATGCCTTTGTAAAGCTCTTCTCCCCTGCAGTGCAACGGCTGTTGTCACTGCTGGCGATCTCGTTAGCACTCAGCTACTGTGCCCTCTTTCTCTATGGCTCCTGGGTCTATCTGGAGAAGATGTACATGATTGGGATCTCGATGGAGGATCTGGAGTTTCAACAGTGGATGGTGAACTGGATGTCCGAGGAGACACAGGAGCAGCTCAAAATCTGGATTGATGAGCCACTGGTCCCACTCTGGTTGGCGCACGGGATGTTACTGGTTGGGTTCAGCTTCTTCTCTATTCGCCTGCTAGAGCTGTTGTGGGCCGTTGCAGTGGGGCGTGCCCATGGTTTTTGCCACGTCAATGAGGCTGAAGAGAGCCTGCACCTCGCCGACGAGCTGAAGTGTGATGCTTTTGGTGAGGTTCTCTCAGAGCAACAGACGGAGAGTCCGGCTCAACAACCAATCAGCCAGAAAAGGCTTTAGTGACCACAACAGCCCTGTTTCTACTGCTATTTGGCTGCCTGCTACTGGGAATGCCGATTGCTGTTGCTTTGGGGTTTTCCAGTATTGTTACTATTCTTCTCTTCTCCGGGGATTCAATGGCCTCGGTTGCACTGAAGCTATTTGAGGCTCTCTCGGAACACTACACCCTGTTGGCTATCCCCTTCTTTATTTTGTCATCCGCCTTTCTCTCAACGGGTGGAGTGGCAAAGCGTCTAATCCGTTTTGCGATTGATCTGGTCGGTCATATTCGTGGTGGGATGGCAATGGCTTCGGTCATGGCCTGTATGCTGTTTGCTGCAGTCTCCGGTTCATCCCCCGCTACCGTAGCTGCAATTGGCACCATCGTCATTGCCGGTATGGTGAAATCTGGCTACCCCAAGGAGTTTGCTGCCGGGGTGATCACCAATGCCGGTACGCTGGGAATTCTGATTCCACCCTCGATCGTTATGTTGGTTTATGCCGCTGCAACAGAGGTCTCTGCCGCACGGATGTTTATGGCTGGATTTATTCCCGGTCTGTTGATGGGGCTACTGCTGATGGTTACCATCTATATTGTGGCACGGGTTAAAGATCTACCGGCACAACCGTGGCCCGGTATAAGGCCCATACTCAGAAGTGGCCTCTCCGCATCGGGTGGCATCATGCTGATTGTGGTGGTGTTGGGTTCAATTTATGGTGGGGTTGCAAGCCCTACAGAGGCTGCCGCTGTCTCTGCCGTCTACGCCTTTCTGGTATCGGTCTTTTTCTATCGCGATATGGGGCCACTCAAAGATCAACCCTGGAGAAAAAATAGTGAGTCCATCATCAATATGGTGGCTCGAAATAGTTGGCAGATGAGCTGGGCATTGCCCAAGTCGGTTAACCATCCGGAAGTCCGCAAAACCATACTGGATGGGGCCAAGGTGAGCATCATGCTGCTCTTTATCATTGCCAATGCAATGCTGTTCGCCCATGTATTGACCACCGAACGCATTCCTCACCAGATTGCAGAGTCCATCGTTAGCTGGGGGCTGGAGCCATGGATGTTCCTGGTTGTGGTCAATATTCTGCTGCTGATTGCCGGTAACTTTATGGAGCCTTCCGCCATTCTGTTGATTATGGCACCTATTCTCTTTCCGATTGCCATGAAGTTGGGGATTGACCCCATTCATCTGGGAATCATTATGGTGGTTAATATGGAGATCGGGATGTTGACACCTCCGGTGGGGCTCAACCTCTTTGTAACTGCTGGAATTACCGGTGAAAGCATGGGCTGGGTGATTCGATCAGTTCTGCCCTGGATGTTGCTACTGCTGGCATTCCTGATGATGATCACCTATATCCCACAGATTTCACTCTTCCTGCCTGAGTACATTGATCAGCTACAAGGATATTGATTGATCCATTGCGGGGAAACCCTGCATATACTGTGTGTAATAGCGATAAGAAATTTAAAAATAGTTACAGTAAGCCTATGGTTACACGCTAAAATCAGTGCTAATTTTTGATTGGAGAACCGTTATGAAAAAAGCCCTTTTTAGTACGATTTTGACCGTCTCTTTAGCTTCGTCGATGAACCTTGCAAATGCAGATGAAATCTCTACCAACGTTGCAGAGAGCCGCGAAGCTGTAAAAACGCTGTTTACAAAATTGAAAGGGGCATTGGTTACAGGCATGAAAACCGGCGGTCCGACCGCAGCAATTGCTGCCTGTAGCCAACAGGCACAGCCCATCACAGATTCAGTATCCGACCGTCGTACCGGCCTGGAGATCAGACGTATTAGCCTGCGCTTGAGAAACCCGGATAACGCTGCAGACGCATGGGAGATCAAGATACTTCAACAGTTTGAGGCACGTTCAGCGGCTGGAGAGAGTCTGGCAACCATGGAGCACCATGAGGTGGTTAAGCAGAAGGGTGGGGAGAAGCTGTTTCGTTATATGAAGGCCATTCCGGCAAGCAAACCCTGTATGGTCTGCCACGGTGAGCTGATTGCTACAGATGTACTGCAAAAAATTCGCGCTGTGTACCCTCTGGATCAGGCAACCGGATTCAAGCCGGGAGATCTGAGAGGTGCATTCTCAGTCACTAAAGCATTGAATTAATTTTAATAAAACAAAATGACTACAGCTCTGAATAGAGCTGTAGTCATTTTTTGGTAAAAAAAGTCTGTTGTCGAGTAAAGGATATACTGTGAAAGGAATCGTTAGCACTATAAAGGTTGTGGCCCTGTTCTGTGTATTAGGGGTACTGAACACCAATATCTATGCCGCTGAAGTGGAGGAGGGTGCCCACAAGAAGATCATTCCGAATAAAGTCTGTATCCGCTGTCACTCGGATGAAGATGAAAAGGTTGAAACGCTTGATGATGGGACTGAGGTCTACATCTATGTAGATGAAGAAAAATTTAAAGAGAGTGTACATGGAAGCCAGAATTGTGTCGGCTGCCATACCAATATCACCAAAAAATATCATCAGGAACAGCCTGTCATCTCGGTAAGCTGCATCCAGTGCCATCAAGAGCAGTGGGAAAAACAGCAAGGTCAAGATAACCCTGAGTATCAACGCCTGGATGTGGTAATGCAACAGATTGATAGCTATATGAGCTCTGTACATGCACGCCCCAGTATGGCTGACCAATCCAAGACCAATGCAACCTGCCATAACTGCCATGACCCTCACAATATTGGTACCCTTGGCAGTGAAGCCCGAGCAGACCACCGCATGAAGAATCCTGAGGTCTGTGGTCAATGTCATGAGAAGGAGAAAGAGCTTTACCTTGAATCCATTCATGGCAAAGAGGTGGTAGAGAAGGGCAACACCAATGCTGCTGTCTGTTCAGATTGTCACACCACACATAACATTGCCTCTCCTGAAGAGGATTCAATGAAGCTGACCATTACAAAAAACTGTGGCAACTGTCATGAGACCTCTCTCAAGACCTACAGGGCCTCCTATCATGGTCAGGTCAACCGTCTGGGTTATACCAATACCGCAAAATGTTATGACTGCCATGGCAGTCATGATCTGCGCAAAGTTGATGACCCGGCATCGACTGTGCACCTTAATAACCGTTTAGAGACCTGCCAGACATGCCATGAAGATGCTCCAGAGGGGTTCCTCAGCTTCCATCCACATGGTAATGCAGATGACTATGAACGTTATCCGATGATCTGGTTGACTACTAAATTTATGAACCTGTTGATTGTTGGCGTGTTCCTCTTCTTCTGGACACATGTTCTACTCTGGTTCTATCGTGAATACAGTGACCGCAGGGCAGGAAAGGGATATCAACCTCCAGCTGAAGCACAACTCGCCGCAACTGAGCAGGTCTATTTCCGCCGTTTCACTGCAGTATGGCGCATCATCCACCTGTTGTTTGCAATGAGTACGATGACGTTGGTACTCTCAGGATCAACACTACTCTTCTCGCATACCGCATGGGCCCCATTTGTTATTGGTCTGTTGGGTGGTCCTGAAGTTGAGGCGGTGATCCACCGTACTGCTGCTGTCACCTGGTTGAGCGTATTCATTGCCCACTTTGGCATTGCGCTCTACAACATTATTACAAACCGCAAGACCTTCCGCTGGTTTGGACCCACCTCTATGATTCCAAATCTTCAGGATTTACATGATGTGGTCGGGATGTTCCGCTGGTTCTTTGGAAAGGGCGAGCGCCCCAGCTTTGATCGCTGGTCATACTGGCAGAAATTTGATTATTGGGCTCCGTTCTGGGGTGCCGGTGTCATTGGTCTGAGTGGAATGATGCTCTTCTCACCCACCTTGACGGCATCAATCCTGCCGGGTTCTGTGTTTAACATCGCAACCATTATCCATGCGGAAGAGGCGCTGTTGGCAACCATGTTCCTGTTCACGGTGCACTTCTTTAATGCTCATTTCCGTCCAGACAAGTTCCCCATGAGTACAACCATCTTCACGGGTGCAATTCCTCTGGATGAGTTTAAACATGAACACAGTCTTGAGTATAAGAGACTGAAAGAGAATGGTGAACTTGAGAAGTATCTGATCAAGAAGCCATCGAAGGCGCTGCAGAGAGGCTCCAATGTACTGGGTGCTATCTTGATCTTCTCAGGACTCACTCTACTGACTCTGGTAACTATCGGTTACGTCAGTATGTTGTAGTATGGCTCTGGTTGTACTTAAAACTCGGCCACCTTGTTTCTCTCGAGGTGGCCGGGTGTTTGTTAGCAAGGAGCCATAAGTAAGTGTTGAGGTTAAGCCAATCCACCAAGGCCTGGAACAGCAGTCGCTTTAAGAGTGTATTTATTGAGGAGGTCACTGCTTTGGGTCTTGAGCAGCTACCACTGCAGCAGGGACTATCATCAAGCAGTGTTGCGCTTGACCGCAATCTGAAAATAATGGTTCTTAATCTGCATGAAGATCAGCAGATCGCAACCATCAAAGTGGGGGCCTTCTATACCGGCATCATCTCTGGCTGTAATTGTGCAGACGATCCATCGCCAACAGATGAGGTGAATGAGTATTGTGAAATGGAGGTCCGTATCAATCTGAAAGACGGGCAATCCTCCATCACACTGACCACTTAACGAATTTAACCCTCTCCAACCTCAATCAAAATTCGTACCTCTCTACCCTGCTGTACTTTCTCCAGCACGGTATGCCCATTAATACGACACCAAGCCGGAATATCATTCATTGCACCGGGGTCAGAAGAGAGTACTTCCAACCGGTCTCCCGGCTGTAGCTCCTCAACCTTATCCTGTGCACGGATCACCGGCATTGGGCAGAGCAGACCCTGAGTATCGATGGAGTATTCGGCCATTTAGTGTCTCCTTAAATGTACCAGTTCTGTTCAATCTGGCTGGGTGGCATCGGTGCAACCTGGATCTCATACCCCTCTTCACCGGGTGGTGTAATCTCTACCGTCACCTCTTCTGCACGCTTTCCTTTGCCAAAACGGGCCAATATCCGTCCGGCCAGCGCCAACTCTTCTTCATTTGCGACTCCATCGATCAGTACTAAAGGCCCCGGATGATCTGATACACGCATGGTGATATAGCGATTCTTGTACCCTTGCAGGAAGTTGTTCTCCCCCTCTTCACGAGAGATGATCATTTTAAAGTTTTCACGAGGCCGCAGGTGACGTCCCACCTTGAGCAGCATGATGTCATCCATCTCATAATCACGACTGCCACGCGCCTTCCAGAGATCAACCAGTTTGACCGAGTAACTCTCATCGGTGAGAAAGCAACAGCCCCCTGCCGGAGTCGCATAATCCTCAAACCCAAACTCTTTCGCCAGTGCCATTTGTGGTTTGCGGGTACGTCCGCTGAAATCATAGAGTGTTTCCCGATCCACCCAACCCTCTCGTTCAGGTAACGTGGGTGGAAGATTCTTGGCACAGAGAGGGCGTAATAACAGATCATTCGCCCCCGACTCATTGGAGACTACGGGCATGGTATCTTTGCGTTGCGACATGGGTCGCTGCCCGACCACCTCACCTGTAGCGATAAAGTCAAAGCCCTTTTTCTCCATCCACTCCACGGCCTTCTTCACCATGAAAATCTTACAGTCCAGGCAGGGGTTCATATTGGCCCCATAACCATGCTTGGGGTTGATCAATACATTCTTATACTCTTCCACGATATCAACAATATGGAGTTTGATCCCCAGCTGCTCTGCCACCCAGAGAGCATTATTACGCTTATCCTTCTTCTGATCTTTTTTGCGAATGGCGTGGGTGTGCCCCTCGACACAGAAGCCGGTATAGAAGTTAATCCCTTCGACATGGACTCCCTGCTCTTGCAGTACCCGCACTGCCAACATGGAGTCGAGGCCACCAGAGACCAATACCGCTGCTTTTCTAACTTGAGACATAGCTGAATCTTTGAATGAAAAAGGGGATGATAGCAAACTGCTCTATCAGGAGTCCGAATGCTCACTAGTTATCCATCACTAAATACAAAAATGTCATTAATCCTATACAGTTCAAAATGATCACCTATACTCTATTGTGGTATTGAGGTTATTTCAGAAGTCCAAGAGGGGGGTTCTATGCATTCACAGTCTGAGTTACAAGTCGATCTACGCCAGATGATTCTGGCACTTGAGACAGCGGTTGATCTGGTCGGGATGAACGATACCCATCATGGTAAGCG
>DUYW01000049.1 GCA_013349825.1 Gammaproteobacteria bacterium
CAATTTTTCCTCCTTCTTTTGATGGAAAGCGCTGAAACACTGAATCTGCCGCATTAATCACCAAATTAATCAGTGCCTGCAACAGCTGGTTTCTTGGAATCATATAGACCGGATTCTCAAGCCGCTGCGTTCTCACCAGCTTCACCCCTTTCCGGGTCAGCTGATCGCCCACCAGCATCAACGCGTCATCAAGCAGTTGATAGAGGTTGGTTCTCACCACCTGTTGGTCTAACTTAATACCATTACGGTGGACCTGAATAATTTCAGAAATATGGTGAATACCCTGTTCCACTAACTCAATAGGAGTGAGATCACTATACGTGTTACTGCTATCCAATAATATCTTACGAAGTGTAACTGGAATTTCACGCAAAATTTCACTTTCACGCAAGGTTCTCTGTTCGGCATCTATCTCTTGAGTAAAAAATGCCTCTACACTGGTAATCAGTTGTAACAGATACTTCTCCTGCTTTCGGATCTGACCAACCCCCGTTGAAACCCCTTGGACCGAGTTTCCAATATTGTGCAATATACTGGCAGACATTTCTGCCACACCCGCCTGGAATGCTGCAAACTGCTCTTGAGACTCCACACGCTTGCGTTCACTCAGGTCCAGCACAGTGAGAATGCCTCCATCCACCCGGTGAAGTTCATCACGATAGACCCCTCCCTGCAACTGAACCGGACAGTTCTCGCCATCTGCCCGCTTTAATCCCCACTCTCGATTGGTATGCCCTGTCTCGAACAGTTGCCCGAAGGAGGTGAGGCGAACCAAAGCCCAGTCCAGATCACTCTCCAGACAATGGATCAACAGTAAAATATGCTCCCCTTGCCCCCGCTGGGGAACAGCCTCTATCGGCAGGAATCCAACACGTACGCTCAGCTCATGCTCCTCTGCCCGCCCTGAACACATCAGAAGCTGCTCACAACAGCCCCAGCGCTGATCTCCGATACAGTCCGACAGACCCGGAACCCATTCATCAATAACCCCTTTCACGGGTTCATGACCGCTTATATCCAGCAGTTGACGTGCCTTGTGGTTGGCATAACAGATTTCACCTTGTACTCGATCAATCTCCATCACCCCAAGCGGTGCATCTCCGATCAACTGCTCATAATAGTGTGGTCGAAACTCAATCAGTTGCCTTAATTGCTGTTCCAGCTGTTGCATTGTATGTTGAGTAAAGGAGAGCTGCTCATCCTTTAATTTCTCCGCAAATAACGTATTCAGCGCATGTCCCACCAGCTCACCTCTGGATCTACGGGTCATACGTTCAATAATACTATTCACATCGGTCACCATCCCCAGATTATCGGTCAAAATCATCCCCTCATTCAGAGAATGCATCACCTTCATCAAACGGTTTTTTGACAACTCCTCCTCATGGCGTGAAGAGCGAAACAGATTAATATGTGTTCTCACCCTCGCAAAAAGAATCTCTTTGGAAAATGGCTTGATAACATAGTCGACACCCCCCACCTCAAAACCATGCACAACATCACTGTCCGCCCCTTTGGCCGTGATAAATATCACAGGTACCTGACTAACTGCAGGTCTCTTTTTCAGAAGTTTGCAGAGTTCAAAGCCATCCATCTCCGGCATAATGATATCAAGCAGAATAAGCTCTGGTTCAATCTGTTCAACCAGCTCCAACGCCTCTTTTCCACTGCCCGCGAGGGTCACATCACAACCAAAATAGCTGGTCAACAGATAGGAGCAGTATTGCCGGACCAGCGGATCATCATCCACCACCAAAATTTTTACACTGGTAAAGTCATCCAGTCTGCTCTCTGACTGTGACAATATATTCACCGACTTCTGGAGATGTTCGTATCGATAGTAAGAGATCACCGCATTATGGGTAATCTGTCGAAACTCTTCGGCTTTAACCGGTTTACCCAGTAAAATAAAGTCATGCTGAAGCGCTGACTGGATCTCATCCACCTTGTAATCTGAGTATGCGGTGACGATGATAATGTAGATATTGGGATCGCGCTGCCGCATTCGGACTGCGGTCTCCAGACCATCCAACCCCGCAGGCATACGCATATCCAACAGCGCAACCGCCACTTCTCCCCCGGCTGCCAGAGCTTCATCCAGAACATGCAGCGCCTCTTCTCCACCCGATGCTGCTAACAGATTAAAATCATCACTTTTGTTGACCTCATGCTTTGCATTTTCATGCTCGAACAGCTGATTGAGCAACGCAAAATCAGTATCTTCTCGCTGTTCAGGAGATGAAAAGATTTCACGATAGGTATCCAGCACTGCAGGGTCGTCATCTACAATTAATACTGTGTTCTCGATCAATGAAAGATTACCTTATTTTTATTATAACCAATCAACAATTCAGAGGCTCACTGAAAACAACAACATACCTCAGTGCATCCCTCTTTGAATAAGCAGAATATCACACCCACCACCAATTCAACATAGAATTGTCTTTTGTAACAATATGTAACAAAAATCAGTAACCCTCCTCAAACTACCTCTCAGCGAATACTACCAGTAGCTGTATAATGGGCACATGGAACAACTGGTTGCCGCACTCTGGAATCCGCTACTCACCTTTCTCTACCTTGAGGTCGGTGTAGTCGTTCTGTTGCTGACCCGCTTTACCCCCTGGAGGAAGATCGGCAACTTTGCGCTTACTGAGTTACAACAACTTCTCAAACCCAAAAAGAGTGTTTCACCCTCTGCAACCCCTCATCAACGTGAGGTCTCTTCGCACTTTGCCTTTATTACAGCCCTCTCCTCTACGGTAGGGGTAGGCAATCTAGCGGGGGTCAGCACTGCGATCCATCTTGGAGGGCCCGGTGCACTGTTCTGGATGTGGGTCTCAGCACTGGTGGGGATGAGTTTCCGTATGGGGTCTACCTGGCTCAGCATACACTATCAGCCTGACACACCGGACCACCCCAGTTGGTCCACTCCAATGAGCTATCTCGACCCTCTCTTCAAAGGCAGTCGACTCTGGAGCTGGTTACCGGCTGCCGTTGCGGTTGCTATTTTGATGACAGGCCTGTTTGCCAACTCAATCCAGACAAACTCAGTGGCCCATGCGCTGCGTAATGAGATCGGCATCTCCAACCTGCTGGTTGCTATTGTGATGGCACTGCTGGTTGCCACCGTTATTCTCAGCGGATTACAACGTATCGTACAGATGAGCATCCGTATTATGCCGTGGATCGTATTGCTCTATCTAAGTGCTGCGCTGTTGATATTGATCAGCCATCCGGCTGAAACCATGAACCAGCTGCTCTATGTATTTGAATCCGCCTTCTCTCCTGCCCCCATTGCTGGTGGTATTGCCGGCTACACCATCCTGCAGGCGATGCAGTTCGGTGTCTCCAGAGGGGTCTTCTCGCATGGTTCCGGGCTCGGTTTTGCACCATTTCTGCATGCCGCCAACCGTGAATCAGCCAGAAAAAACATGCTCTATGCAGCATTGGTCCCTGCTATCGACACCCTGGTAATCTGCACCATAACCGGATTGGTGGTACTTTCCGGTGGGTATTGGATTGAATTCAATGGTGCCTATTTGACCGCACTCTCATTTGAAAATTTCTTTGGCAGTGGCGGCAAGTGGATCGTAGTCGTGGCACTCTCTCTATTTGCCTTCACCACCATCATCAACTGGTCCTACTTTGCTGAGCGCTGCTACCTCTACCTCGGGGGAGGCAATGCACGCTATTTCCAGTACCTGTTTATCGGGGTGACCTTTATGGGACCTCTGATCCCGGTCAGATTGATCTGGTCAATGGCTGATCTGGTTATTGCCCTACTGCTGATACTCCATCTTCCGGCGCTTCTCTATCTTATGATCCGCCACCTGAAGCCGATGATGGCCGAACTTCACAAACAGTAGTTCACATCCCAGAGCCTAGAAGGAAAAGGTTCTCTCAACACTCAACAGGAATGCACAACAAGCCTTCTAACTAAACCACAGAATCTGGCTGCTCCGCCCCCTCTTTCTGCGGCGGCATCAGATCCTCTTTGCTGATTCCCAGTGCCAAAGTGGTGCTACTGGCCACGTAGATGGATGAATAGGTACCGACCACGACACCGATAATCAGAGCCAGTGCAAAACCGTGGATAATCTCTCCTCCCAAAAAGAAGAGTGCCAGCAGTACAATCAAGGTGGTCACCGAGGTCATCAAGGTACGTGACAGGGTCTGATTGAGGGAGAAGTTGATCACTTCAACCGGGGTTCCTTTACGCAATTTTCTGAAATTCTCACGAATACGGTCAAATACCACAATGGTGTCATTGAGAGAGTAACCGATCACCGCAAGTATTGCCGCCAGCACTGTGAGGTCAAACTCAATCTGCAGCAACGAAAAAATGCCTAACGTAAGGATCACATCATGCACCAACGCAGCAACTGCCCCTACCGAAAAACGGTACTCAAAGCGTAGCGCCACATAGATCAAAATTGCAAACAGTGAGAAAAGAACCGCCAGCCCCCCATCTTCTGCCAACTCATCCCCAACCTGTGGCCCCACAAATTCGACACGACGCATACTCACCTCGCCGGTAGTCTGCAAGGTCTTGAGAACCTCGCTACTGAGTTCAGCTGCCTTGAGCCCTTCACGTGGTGCAAGGCGAATCAATACATCCTGCGCAGTTCCAAAATGTTGAACAATAGCTTCACCAAATCCAGCCTGCTCCAGAGCACTACGCACCCTGCTCAACTCAGCCGGAGCACTATAACCCACCTCAATCAGGGTACCACCGGTAAAATCAATTCCGGGATTAAGCTTGAGGGTCATCAGTGAAAATAGAGAGATTACAATTAACACCGCTGAAATCAGGGTTGCCAGTTTACGCTTCCCCATAAAATCAAGCTTCATCCCCTGTTTAATGATCTCCATACCTCTACAACTCCAAAATTATATTAAATAGTTACAATAAGTTAAGACCAGTCTCATCCTGACCAGATTAAATTGACAATGCTTTGACTGAACGACCACCATAAATCAGATTAATAATCGCTCTTGTCCCCATAATGGCAGTAAACATTGAAGTCATAATGCCCAATGAGAGTGTCACCGCAAACCCTTTAATGGGGCCTGTTCCAAAGGCGAACAGCACAACCGCTGCAATCAGTGTCGTTACATTGGCATCCATAATGGTTGAGAAGGCCTTGTCGTAACCCGCATGGATACTCGCTTGCGGGCTGTTCCCGCTACGCAACTCCTCACGGATACGCTCGAAAATCAATACATTGGCATCCACCGCCATACCCACTGTCAGTACAATACCGGCAATACCCGGTAGCGTCAGGGTTGCCTGAATCAGTGAGAGCAGTGCCACAATCAGTACCAGATTGAGGGACAACGCAACATTGGCAACCAGGCCGAATGTCTTGTAATAGAGCACCATAAAGATCAACACCAACATGAAGCCAATCACCACAGAGAGAAACCCTTTATCGATATTATCCTGTCCCAGGCTAGGCCCTACAGTTCGCTCTTCAACAATCTCCATCGGTACCGCCAGCGCACCGGCACGTAACAGCAATGCCAGATCTCTGGCCTCCTCAGTACTATCCAATCCGGTTACCTGGAAACGCTTACCCAGTTGATCCCGAATCACTGCAACATTGATCACCTCTTGGTGAGTTTTACGTACCCGGACCGCCTCCCCTCCCCTCTGTTCTGTCTCGATCTTGGTCTCAATAAAGACCACTGCCATGCGCTTTCCAATATTGTCACGGGTGCCATTCGACATACGACGTGCCCCTTTTCCATCCAGGGTAATAAATACCGCTGCACTACCGGACTGCTGCTCAATACCGGATGAGGCATCAATAACGGATTCACCGGTCAGCATCACACGGCGTTTCAGCAGTACCGGGGAGCCATCACGCTCTTTATAGAGTAGTGAGCCACCAGGAGTTCTTCCCTGAGAGAGTGCCTCATAAGGATCATGCCCCTCAGCAACCAGGCGAAACTCCAGTGTAGCTGTCGCTCCCAAAATCTCCTTTGCACGCGCCGTATCCTGTACTCCCGGTAACTGCACTACAATTCGGCTCTTGCCCTGTTGCTGAATCACCGGCTCTGCCACACCCAGCTCATTGACCCGATTCCTCAAGGTGGTGATATTCTGTTGCAGGGCAAACTTGCGTGTTTCATCGATCTCCTTCTCGCTGATATCGAGTTGCAGTACCTGCATACCTTTCCGCTCAAACTCCGAAATCAGCAAGCGGGGATACTCCTGCTTGATACGCTCCGCTGCAACGGTACGACTCTTCTCACCGTCAAATTCAAGCGCAACCCCTTTCTCTTCTCCCCTACCAATTTTTTTGTAACGAATTTTCTCTTTGCGCAAAACCACTCGCAGGTCACTCACATAGCGCTCTTCTGCCTTAGTGATGGCGGCATCCATGTCCACTTCCATCAAGAAGTGAACGCCACCACGCAGATCCAGCCCGAGATACATTGGCTCCCCCCCCATCCCCCTCAACCATTCGGGGGTGGTCTGAGCAAGGTTGAGTGCGGTGATAAAACTATCGCCCAACGCCTGACGAATCCACTCCATCCCCATCAACTGCTCTTCCGTTGTGTTAAAGCGCACCAGTAGCTGCTCCCCCTCCACCTCAACAGATTTAAAGGGGATCTCTTTCTGTTGCAGTAGTGTAACCACCCGTTCACGGGTGTCTGCAGGGACACTGCCGCGTTCAACGAGAGAGATCTGTACGGCAGGGTCCTCTCCGTAGAGGTTGGGCAGTGCATAGGTGGCTGCTGTTAACACGATCAGTGCAAGGAGCAGGTACTTCCAGAGTGGGTATTGGTTAATCATAAGTGGTGTAGTCGTATGGTTTAGCTATTGGCTTTAAGCGTCCCTTTCGGCATCAATTGAGCAATCTGATGTCTCTGGATCGTGAGTGTCACCCCCTCTGCCACCTCCAGATCCACAAAATTCTCATCAATTTTGCGAATCTTACCGAGGATACCACCCGAAGTGACGGCTTCATCCCCTTTTCCAAGGGCCTCGACCATTGTACGGTGCTCCTTGGCTTTCTTCTGTTGTGGACGAATCAACAGAAAGTAGAAGATGACAAACAGCACCACCATCGGTAGCAGCCCCGCCCAAGCCGGGGCCTGTTCTGCCGCAGGTGCTGCACTGGCCATTGCATCTGACATAAAGAAACTCATAAACTCGACTCCTAAAAACAGTAATTTGATATCCACAACCTCACCCGACAGAGAAATTCAACACTTCTCGACCGTATCAGGTTATACAGGATTTGAGAACATAAAATGAAAATGACAGCGGATTCTACCCTACTCAATTCCCCCTTTCGAGCGTCCCTGATAAAAATCCTCGACAAAAGCACCAACCACCCCTGTTTCAATAGCCTCACGCAACCCTCGCATCAACTCCTGATAGTAGTAGAGGTTATGGATGGTGTTGAGCCGTGCACCTAAAATCTCATGGGTACGCTGCAGGTGGTGCAGGTAGGCCCGGCTATAATGCTGACAGGTTGCGCAACCACACTGCGAATCGAGTGGTGCAGTATCTTTCTTATGAACCGCATTGCGAATTCGCACATCACCATGACGGGTAAAGAGGTGCCCATTGCGTGCATTTCGGGTTGGCATCACACAGTCGAACATATCGATTCCGCGTAATACCGCCTCAACAATATCCTCAGGCCGCCCCACCCCCATCAGGTAACGTGGGTGATCCTCTGGCATCTCTGTAGAGAGGTGGTCGAGAATACGAATCATATCCTCTTTCGGCTCACCCACGGACAATCCTCCTATGGCATAGCCATCAAACCCTGTATCCACCAGGGCCGCGAGTGACTCCGATCTCAACGCGGTATACATGCCCCCCTGCACAATACCGAACAACGCATTGGGGGAGTCCCCATGCGCCTCTTTACAGCGAACAGACCAGCGCATCGACAACTCCATCGAGATGCGGGCACTCTTCTCATCGGCTGGATAGGGTGTACACTCATCAAATACCATAACGATATCGGAGCCCAGTGCATGCTGTACTGCAATGGCCTCTTCCGGTCCCAAAAATACCTTATTGCCATTGACTGGAGAGCGGAAATCGACCCCTTTTTCACTGATCTTGCGCATATCCCCCAGACTAAAGACCTGGAACCCCCCGGAATCGGTCAAAATCGGCCGATCCCAGTGCATAAAGTCATGTAAATCGCCATGCGCCCGGATCACCTCTGTACCGGGGCGTAGCATCAGATGAAAGGTGTTACCGAGGATAATCTCCGCACCAATCCCTTCCAGCTCCTCCGGGGTCATCGCCTTGACCGTACCGTAGGTACCGACCGGCATAAAGGCCGGGGTTTCAATCGTTCCCCGATCAAAGCTGAGTTGCCCTCGACGGGCCAACCCATCCTGGTTGGTTTTGTTAAATTTCATAGTCTGAAAACGGCTTCTCTCTACTCTCTGAAAGGCTATTGTTGATGACGCTGTAAAAACATGGCATCCCCATAACTGAAAAAACGGTAGTGCTGTTCAATGGCATGTTGATAGGCTGCCATCACGGGTTCATAGCCGCCAAAGGCGGTTACCAACATCATTAAGGTAGACTCCGGTAGATGGAAGTTGGTGAGCAGTGCATCTACACAGTTAAATGAGTAGCCCGGAGTGATAAAAATATCTGTTTCACCACTGAACGGCATAATTTCACCACTTTTAGAGGCTGTTTCAAGGCTACGTACTGCTGTAGTGCCTACCGCGACCACTCGCCCTCCTGCAGCCTGAGCCTCACGAACCTGCTCACAGAGTGGTTCACTGACCTCACACCATTCGCTGTGCATCACATGCTCTTCAATACGTTCAGCCCGCATGGGTTGAAAGGTTCCTGCGCCCACATGGAGGGTGACAAAACCACTCTTCACCCCGTTCTCTTGCAGACGCTTCATCATCGATTCAGTAAAATGGAGCCCCGCAGTCGGTGCTGCAACCGCCCCTTTATGACGTGCATAGACGGTCTGATAGCGCTCACTATCCAGATCAGCCGCCTCACGTTCAATGTAGGGGGGAAGCGGCATTCGACCCGCCAACTCCAGCCACTCTGTCACCGTTCTGGAGGGGGCAAACTGAACCTCAAACAGCGCTCCGCTACGTCCTGTAACAGTAGCCTCAATGGTCTCCTCCAGCATCAATCTGGCTCCCGGCTTCGGGGCCTTGCTGGCACGGACATGAGCCAATAGCTGGTAATTTCCAGTCACACGTTCGACCAGCAGCTCAACCTTACCACCACTCTCTTTATGACCAAACAGACGGGCGGGGATCACCCGCGTATCATTCAACACCAACAGATCATTGGGTTGAACAAGATCCAACAGATGGCTGAACTCACAATCCCTGATAGCGCTGTTTTCAGTTAAAACCAGCAGCCGGCTCTCTCCCCTGTTCTCGGGTGGAGACTGTGCAATACGCTCTTTAGGAAGATCAAAATAGAAGTCACTCTTACGCATGGCGCGCAAGGATACCGCATCACTATCGATCCGTCAGCGATGGATTCCAGTTAAACCCAGGTTAAAACAAGACGCTGGCTATCGGAGATAGTCAAAAAGCGAGAGTCCCTGAATCTTGCTATAGGCCTGCTGTGCTGCCTGAATACCGACCCGGTCCAGATTGAACTGAGCAATTGCCTCCGCATAATCGACATCGTTGATATCAGAGATATTCTCTCTGATCTTATCCACAAAACTACGTTCCACATCAGAGTGACGCTCAATCATATTGATTCTTGCACCAATCTTGGATTCGATGGTCAGCACGCGGTCTAGCCCCTTGTCCAGTGACTCTAAAAGACCATCTGAGGTCTCAATTTGTGGATTATCCGGGTCAGCCGGGTTTAACCACTCCACTAAACTGCCTAATGCGGTAAAGATGTCATCATTACGGCTGGTCCCATTCTTCAAGCCGGTTGCTGAGATATCTCCGCCATCTGCTGTGCTAATGACAATATCATCGTTCGAGGTCAACTCAATTTTGTTATTGGCCCCAGCCACTGCCGTAACACCCGTCTGAGCAGTATAGATATTGATCTGATTGACCATATTATCTGCAGATGCGGCAGGGTCTGCACCTGCGGAAACATCACCAATCAGTGTGCCATTGATCATCAGGCCACTGGTTTTACGGTAGTTCCCTGCCTCAATTCCCGATGCTGCAATATCACCTCCTGTTGCCACCGCAACCACGATATCACCATTGTTACTGCCACCCGCTGTCAGTGATTCACCACTGGTTAAACGGATACCACCATCTGCCGCAACAACTGCTGAGACACCGGTTTCTCCTGTTTTTGCATTGATATTGGCCACCACATCTGTGGCGATTGTTGCTGCGTCAGTCCCTCCCACCACATCATCAATCGCAATACCATTGATCGTCATGCCAGTAACATCCCCGATCGCAACAGCAGCCCCTTCAAGGACTTGACTGCTATTCGTCACAGCACTTCCCAACACCTCAGTCTCTTGTTTTCCAAAGATATCCAGTGCAGAATCTTTTGCAGTCACTCTCTGGTCCATGCCAATTTGAATCACCCGCTGAGACTCATTACCATCAAATACCACAGAGGCCAGCTTAGGGTCCGTACTCTTGAAAGGCCCTGGAGCCGTAGGTGCCTTGGTACCGGCAAAGATATACTCTCCCTGCTCATCACGCGTGTTTCCGAGGTTGAAAATTGCTTCACGAATCTGCTGAACTTCAAGTGCGATCGCCTCCCGGCTCTCTGCAGAGTTGGTTCCATTCATTCCCTGTAGTGCCAGCTCACGGGCACGCTGAATATTATTGGTAATCCCTTCCAGCGTAGACTCTTCAAATGAGAGAGCGGCTGTCGCCAGCTCACCATTTCTCAGATACTGTTCAGAGAGTGAAACAGACTCTTTGAGCTTTAACACCATCGAGGAGTTAACCGGATCATCGGATGGGCGCAGAATCTTGCGGCCTGTGGCCAACTGCATTTCGGTCTCACTAATGCTAACCTGCTTGTCGAGGATTGCATCGACCCCTTGCTGCTGCATTGAAATGGTTGAAATACGCATAATCGTGTCCTTTACTTCCTCACATTAACTACTGTACGGCACCCAATATCGCCTGAAACAGCTCATCTGCCATTGAGATTACCCGGGTCGATGCCTGAAACATCTGCTGATACTTCATTAAGTTTGCCGCCTCTTCATCCAGATTGACCGCAGAGAGATTATCTCTGGCGCTCTGTGCATGCTTACGAACAGCATCTTGTGCAGTTCGATTAACCTCTGCATAGTGGGTCTGCACACCAATCTCGGCCACCAACTGACCATAACTATCTTGAATGCCCGCCGTAGGCAGTCCATCCGCTCCTGCACCCATAATCTTTTCTGTCTGGAGATTTGCCATCGCCAATGTATTACTGTTGTTGCCTGGCTCATTGGCCTTATCGGCTGCTGCAATGGAGGTGATCTCCGAGGCACCCAGTGACATCTTGATATTGTCAGCTGCTTTACGTGTAGGCTGAAACAGGATCTCCTCTCCATCCTCCATATCACCATCGAAGATATTGAGGCTGATCGTTAAACCATCATGGGTCAATCCACCTCTCACTGAGGTGTCTTTCAGGTTCACCACCTCATCACTACTCAACACACGCTTCTGTTGTGTGTTTATATTGGTGATGGTGTATTGAGAGTCCTGATAAGAGAGCTTGTAGTCATCTGCGGTCAGGTTCTTGATGGAGCTACGTACCATCCGGTAGACACCTTCACTCATCCCGGATGCATCAATATTACCTGTAGAGCTTTTGCTGACCGTAATCGTTTCTGGAGAACTCAGCTTGATCTTATTGTCTTCTACTACAGAGGCTGTAACTCCGGTCAGTGATGTATATTCATTCATTCTTGCCACCATATTGGTGGCCGTCTCGATACTATTTGCGCCGGCAGTTACATCCGCAATTTGAACACCATTGATGATTAGTCCGGTCACGTCAGCAACGGCTGCCGGTCCAACCACAACATCGCCGTTATTCATTGGAATAGAGACTGACAGCTCCGCAGAGGTCGTGTTTTCAGCAACTACACTACCTAATTCAAGGGAGCTAATTCCTTCTGAAACAACCATATTCCCCATATTAAAGAAATCTTTTCCAGTGTCACTCTCACCACCCAAACCAAAGCCTTCACGGTGCTGAGCATTGAGTGTTGCTGCAAGGGTGACTGCCATCTGGCCCAGAGAGTTCTGCGCCGGATTAAGAATCTCTTTAGTGAAATCAACAATTCCACCCACACGCCCACCCTTAACTGAGCTGGCAATATCGAGATTGTAATTCCCCTGTTTCATAAAGAGGCCAACCGAGTCACCCTCTCTATATTGTGAATTCCCCAAGGTCAGCTCATTGTAGGTATTACCGACAATCAATGCCCGTCCCTTACCCACATAGAAGTTTGCCATCCCATCCTGTTCCGTGGAGAGCCCACCAAAATATTCAGACAACTCCTTCATCAGAATATCCCGGCGATCCAGCAGATCATTTGGGCTTGCCGATGATCCTGACTGTGACTCAGAAATTCTGGCATTCAACTCTGCGACTGAGCGGGAGATTCCATTGACACGCTCTACAATTGCTGCAAGCTCCTGTTTGGTCTGGTCACGAACATCCTGCATCTGCTGATGGATGGTATTAAAACGACTCACCAATGCCTCTGCTTCGCCATGTAGCACTTGACGAGAGGGGATTGAGGCCGGTGCTGACGAGAGATCCTGCAGTGAACTGAAAAATGAACCCAGCGCCGGTGTCATTCCAACCTCTGGATCTGCAACAATCTGATCAATGGTTGAGGCATACTCATAGTAGCTGTCATAGTGGCTTCCGCTGGAGATCGCACTATTCAAATTACGGGTCAGAAACTGATCATAGGAACGCTGAACATTCTCAGGTGCAACACCATTACCCAGGTAACCCACATTCCCCTTGAGCGTATCAGCCTGCTCCAGATCGATATTTTGTCTGGAATAGCCCTCTACGCCCACATTGGAGATATTGTTACTGGTGACCGAAAGTGCAGAGCGGTATGCCCCTAGCGCTGAACTTCCTAATCCGAGTAGTGATGACATGGTCTTCTATTGTTCTCTTTCTTTGTTTCATTTCGCCCTAAACGGGCAACTACAACAGAAAAAGCACAAACCGTGCCAACGAAGGATTATTTCAATTAAATGGTTCTTAAATGGGGAGAATACGGGTTACTTCTGGATTGTCGGCAAGGATTGCCGACCACACCAATCACCGGCGTGCGTCACTACTTCTTCGCAGCAGTGGTTGCCTTACCGGGAGCAGCAGAACCCTTTACAGGGGGTTTCTGAGCTGATTTCTGATCTGTTTTCTGAGCTGAAGCGCTCTGAACAGACTGCGGTTGTGGTCGCGGCTGCATGCAGAAATAACGTCCACTCTGGCGATCTGATTTGACACGACGCACCTTTCCCCGAGGATCATTGGTATGACCCGCCAGATAGCGGGTCGAATCAGCGGCATGATAGAAACTGCCCGGCTGCAAAATAATCCCGTTATGGTAAGGGCCTGCCTGCTCTCCCATCATCAACTGATCAACCGTAGGCAACATGCTTTTTTGAGAACGACACCCCAACCGGGCCCGCGACCAAGGCACTGCACGCCCCCGGTCTGTCGGGGCTGGAAGTAGCCAGAGCACCCCCTCCAAGGGATTCATATAATCCGGAAAATTTGCTCCATACAGGAGATCAAACAGCAGCTGGGCATGGCGAAAGGCCAACTTGTGTAACTGATCGGTCACTGTAAGGCTCTTGGAGAGACCATCCTTCAGACGTATCAGGGTCAGCGTTGAACGAAGTTGATTGTTACTCATCTTGGTATTGGTCACAAAGGCCACCACCCCCGCCACATCATCACGCTCACGAAGGGCCGTTATCTGTTCTGACTGTAGATCCAGTGCATTTTCCAGAGCTGCTGGCGAAACTCCATCATAGGAAAATTCAAGTTGCGGTTGATGAATTTGATGCCGTTTAATCAACTGATCATACTGCCCCACCAGATCGGCCGTATAGCTGCGCCATACTCTATCAGTAGCACGCTCCTTGTGGTGTTGATAAAGCCTGTCAACCTGCTTCAGGTTGGTCTTTGCGGTTGCTGGATTGGTCTCTCCCGTATGGAGTCCGCGAAACAGCTCCCGGTCCAACTTATACTCTTCAACATCGGATGCTGAGATCACCGGGATATTGGGCCAGACCAACAACGGCTGCTGCTCCCCATCAAAAAAACCGGCCTTAGCCGGTACGATGAACCACCACAACCCTGCGATACAAAAGAGCCTACAGAGCCGATCGATCACGACCCACCGCCCCGTAACCGTAGATGAGCCAAGGTATCCTCAACCGTAGCGGGCTCATCCACACTCTCTGAAGCTGTCTCAGGTGAACTTTCGATACCTGCCTGTCTTTTAACTGAATCGATTAACTGATCTGTCAGCCCCAAACCACCCGAGGCGGCAATCTGTTTAGAGAGTTCTGTGTCTTGCAGATCACGAAAGGTCTGTGTTGCTGAGCTGGAGAAAAGGCTCCCCTCTTCACCCACGGTTGAACGCATCGTCTTTAACATCATCTGGATGAAAAGAGACTCAAACTGTTCGGTTGCCTGTCGTAGTGCCGCCTCTTCATCCTTGGAGGCAAGAAGCCGGATATCCTCTGTGCTCTCCAACTGAGACTGCATAGACGAGAGCATCGCACTGTTTACATTAGATTCAATCATAGCGGTAATTAAAGCAAACTCTATACCAAATGCAACCTATAGCACGACCAACTGTGCCTTCAACGCACCTGCCCGCTTCAATGCCTCAAGGATCGCCACCAAATCACCGGGGGCCGCCCCTACTGCATTCACCGCATCGACCAGTTGATCCAGTGATACCCCACCATTAAACAGGAACATGGGCTTATTTTCTTTATCGACCGTAATTTCAGAGTCTTTCTGCACCACAGTCTCACCACCCGCCAACATATTGGGCTGCTCCACCAACTCCCCCTCTTTAATCGTCACCACCAGTGAGCCATGGGTCACGGCCGCTGGACTCACCTTAACACTATTATTGATCACCACCGTTCCTGTCCTGGAGTTAATAATCACCTTGGCCGCCGCCTCTGCGGGAGAGATCTCCAGGTTCTCCAACATCGAAAGAAACTCTACATGGTGGCGTGGGTTTTTAGGTGCCATCACCTCAACAGAGACAGAGTCAACCGCCTCAGCCGTCCCCTCTCCGTATAACTCATCAATCGCCTCCACCACTCTTTTCACTGTAGTGAAATCATTTTGATGAAGATTAAAGGTCATGCGCCCCTTGCGTACAAAAGAGGTTGCCACTTCACGTTCAACCATCGCCCCTTCAGGCACTCGTCCCACCGTTAGGGTATTGACCTGCACTTTCGAACCATCCAGCCCATTAACTCCGAAACCACTCACCACCAGGCTGCCCTGGGCAATTGCATAGGTCTCATTGTCGGCACCACGCAGTTGTGTCATCAACAAGGTTCCTCCCACCAGGCTTGAGGAGTCTCCCAGAGTAGAGACCGTCACATCCAGCCGCTGCCCCTGCTTTGCAAAGGGGGGTAGCTCGGCACTCACCATTACAGCGGCAACATGACCGGTATCCACATCAACCCCCGGTGGCGTCTGGATACCAAAGCGGCTCAACATACTGGAGAGGCTTTGACCGGCAAATTTGGAGTTATTGTCTCCTGTATTACTCAACCCGACCACCAGACCATAACCGATCAACGGGTTATCCCGGACTCCTGCAACTGATGCAAGATCTTTAATCCGTTCTGCATGTGCCTGTGAAGAGAAGACCCAGATCGCCGCCAGGGTAATTATCAGAATAAAGAGAATGACGTTCCCCACTCTTTTACGCGGTTTACTGTACATTTTTTGACCGAACTGGTGTTTCATCATAATACCCCTGCTTAAATCCATTAAAATGGCCATAGCGCACTCATAAATATTCTACCCAAAACCCCTTGTTCATTGGAGTTGGCGACAGCACCACCGTTGCCTACATAGACTATCTGTGCATCTGCCACCTGAGTTGAGAGAACCGTATTCTCTGCAGTAATATCTGCCACCCTCACCACACCGGAGACCCGAATCAACTCATCTCCCTGGTTGATCGTAACCTGCTTCTCTCCCCGCACCCGAAGATTTCCATTGGGGTAGACCTCCACTACGGTGACGGTGACATCCCCTGTCAACTCATTGCTCTGCTCTGCAGAACCATCCCCTTTAAACTCTTTCGTGGTATCTGCCAGTGCATTTGTTCCAGAAAAGGCATTGAGAATGTTCGACCCAGAGAGTCCGGGTATCGATGCAAGGGTCGCTGTATCCTCTTTTTTTGCATTGGTCTTGGCCGCCTTCTTGGCTGTCATCTTCTCCTGCAGCTTCACGGTGATGATGTCACCCACCTTTCGGGCCTGATCATTGGTAAAGAGTGAATCCTCCAGGCTCGCCTGATAGATAGAGCCATTGGTCACAATTTTCTTCGGCTGCTGAGGCGGCACGACCGGCTCCCAACTTGTGCGATGACGCTCAGGATTGGTCACACAGCCACTCAACTGCATCCCCATTAACAATAGAGCCAACCATTTAAAATTTCTCATCATCCTGTACCTGCCTGAAACCAAGTCTCAAAATTTATTATGTACGCTGAATCAACGCGCTCATCATCTCATCTGCCTTCTGCATCACCTTGGCACCCAGCTCATAGCCACGCTGTGCCTCAATCATATTCACCATCTCTTCAATGGTTGAAACATTCGAGGTCTCCAGACGCCCAGCCAATACATTACCGCGCGCATCTTCCTTAGGTGCCCCCAGTTCGGCCCCTCCAGTGATCGCAGGAAAATCTCTGAACATATTGCCACCGATCGGCATCATGCCACTGGCATCGGCAAAGTTGGCAATACCCAATTTTCTGCCCGTGCCATCTATTGTGCCATCAATCAGGTTATAGCTGGCTGTACCCTCGGGAGGGAGAACCTCCCGTATCTCACCATCTTCGCTAATTTCCAGCGCACCCAACTCATTATTTCCATTCGCCAACCGCAACACAACCGGCTCACCGGTCTCATCCAGCACCTGCCAGCCACGACGGCTTAACAGCTCCCACTCCGTTGGAGACTGTCCACCGCCCCCATTCAGCGCCTTCAGTTGAAAGTGTCCGTCACGGGTATAGACCGTCTCTGTGGTCCCATTGGGGCTGATCTGCTGCAGTGCAAAAAAACCATTGCCTCCAATCATCAAATCCAACGGGTTGTCTGTCTGGTTCACATCTCCCTGGGTAAAGACCTTGGAGGTATCCGCCACTTTTACACCCATCCCGGTATAGAGGTTCTCCAGATTAGTCGCGCCATCCTGAGTCTGACCATTTGCAGCACCACGAATATGGGTATAGCCGAGTTCTGAAAAATGGGCTAGGGTCTTTTTAAAACCGGTTGTCGAGGCGTTAGCCAGGTTATTCGAAATGGTCTGCACCCGAAAATCCTGTGCCTCCATCCCTGTCTTCGCTACCCATAGTGAATTAAACATATCTGTTCTCCAGTAAACCTTCTATCTATGTAACTATTCAGCTCACCCCTGAACAGCTACTATCAAATTCTTTAACCTTTTTCGTAACCTCTGAATAGTTACCTATCTATTACCCTTAAGTGATTCTCAGGATGGAGCTGGAACGACCAGCCAACTCGTCTGCTTTCTTCATCATCTTTACCTGCATCTCATATTGACGGGACATCTGGATCATCTGAGCCATCGACTCTATGGGGCTTACATTACTCCCCTCCAATGCACCGCTCACCAGCTGAACCTCTGCCGCAGGCTCAGCCTCTGTTCCATCCTTCATCCGAAACAGGCCATCCTCACTCTTCTCCATCTCTGAAATTTTCGGGTTGACCAGCATAATGCGGTCCACAATCGCCAGGTCGCCTTCAAATTCTCCGGTACCAAAAACATTGACCGTTCCATCTGAGGCGATCTCTACTCTTGAGTTTGGTGGTATCGATACCGCACCCTCATTCCCCAACACCATACGCCCGGAACGGTCCCGTAAAAAACCGTCTGCAGAGACATTGAGTGAGCCCGCCCGACTGTATCCGGTTGAGCCATTCTGCCCTGCGACCGCAAGCCAGCCCTCACCATCGACTGCGACATCCAGCGCACGATTGGTCTGGATCCTGTGCCCCTGTTCAAAATCCTGTGTCTTTGTGGTCGCCACCGCATAGTGGCGACTGTCATCTTCTCTACGTACCGGGTGGTGCATCATCACAGCCAGATCCTTTTTAAACCCGGTAGTGGATGCATTGGCCAGATTATTGGCCGTAATAGTCTGTGCATGGACCATTTCAGTGGCACCGGTCATGGCGGTATAGAGCATTCTGTCCATAATATTGTTCTGTTACTTTTCTGACGATTGTTGTGTAATAAACGGCTGTGTAACTAAAGAGAGCAAGTAATATGCCAACAAAAAAACCACAACAATGGATGTGTTGTGGTTTTTTTATGGAAACTTCAGGGGTAACGATTCATATTGATTAGGGAACCTCTGAACAAGTCTGGGTAATTTGAATTACGTCCATAGCGTCCAAGATCAAGGCGAAGATCGCAGCCAATAGCAGGCTATTAGCAAGGTTTTCAAC
>DUYW01000050.1 GCA_013349825.1 Gammaproteobacteria bacterium
GGAGGTTCCTGACGATATCCATCCCCTGAGGAAGAGCTGAGGTCTTGATAACGCAGCTCTGCATCCACTCCCCAGTTAGGCGCTATATTGGGATTATTATAGAACCCTCCCACATGGACTCTCTCAACGCTCCCTTTGGTCAGTGGATCAAAATAACCTGAGCCATCAAACCCCACCTCAACATCAGAATTTTTGGTGTAATCTGCCTGGATGCGCCAATCATCCCTCGTCATGTAGGACCTTAAATCAAGATTTTTATAGCCCAGACTCACCGTACCTGCTGTACCTGCCCGGTCCGCCACAATATAGGGGGAGTGTCCATCGGTTTGAGAAATGTCAAAACTCATTCCAATATCCATTCCAGCCACATTCGTCCCTTGTTGCCCCCAGATAGACCGGGTGTCAAAACTACCAACTCTTGCACCCACTTCGTTCTGTTGAATACTCCCTGCACTTTTGGTGATAATATTGACTACACCTGCACTGGCATTTGCACCATACAACGCTGAACCCGGACCACGGATTACCTCAACACGCTCAACCGCACTGACAGGCATTCCTTTCCAAAAGAAGTCCTGAGGCCAGGCAGAGGTGAGACTTCTCATCGAAATACCATTAACCATCAACAAGACCTGGTTGGTATTCGTACCTCGAATATGGATAAAAGGGCTATAAGAGGCTCGATTGAATCGTACATGCACCCCAGGCACACTTTCCAGAATTTCTGCGATATTAGTTGCGCCTGTCTTCTGGATATCATCTTGAGTAATAACTGTGACTGATGCTGGTGCTTTACTCAGCGTTTTTTGGGTTCCTGTTGCAATTTTCACTTCAAGCTGCATCAACTGATCAAGGCTTAACTCAAACAGTTCATCACTTGAGGTCAGACTATTTGCATAGGCCAACGATGCCATCCAATAGAAGCCCACAGCCACACTCCAATACCTTATTTTCTTCATAGAACCTCTTCTACCCATAACGACGAACCATTTGATGTATCTATCAAAATCATAATGAAGCACACATTAATATTGCGATTAAAGCAATGCATCCCCGGAATAACCCGCCCGCTTCAAGATGTCATGCAGATGGCTGAGTGCTCCGACCTGTATCTGCCGAATCCTCTCCCGTGTGACCCCCATTTCGTCTCCTAATGCATCAAGCGTCATCTCCTCTTCATCCAGTAACCCAAAACGGTGTACCACCACTTTACGCTCACGCTCCCCAAGTGCATCAAGCCACTCACTGAGGTGCACATAGATATCATCTTGCAGTAGCTTCTCCTCCTGTAGCAAAAGTGATTCATCCTCGATCAGATCAGCAATTGTCTGCGTAGAACCTTTGCTCACAGGCAGCTCAATCGAGGTTGGTGGCTCATTGAGCCCCATCACTTTATCCACTGTCTGTTCATTCCCATCCAGAAATGTTGCGATCTCTATTGAGGTAGGTTCATGGCTATCCGATTGCGCTAACTTTCTTGAGGCTCGCATGTAACGCCGCATCTCCCGCAAAATATGGATCGGAAGACGAACTGTCCGGGCTTGACTCATGACCGCACGATCCACACTTTGACGTATCCACCAAGTGGCATAAGTGGAGAATCGGTAACCGCGCTCGGGGTCAAATTTCTCAACCGCATGCATCAATCCAAGGTTCCCCTCTTCAATCATATCCATCAACATAACGCCTTGATTCTGATAACGCCGCGCAATACTCACGACTAATCGAAGATTAGATTCAATTAGAAGGTTGCGAGCCTCTTGGTCACCCTGCTGAACTGCCCGCGCAATCTCCTTCTCTTCATCAGCAGTCAACAGTGGATAGCTACGGATCTCCTGCATATACAGGTGCAGCGAGTCATGGTTATCCCCTTTCAATTTTCCCGCTTTAAACTCTGTCTGTTGCGAATTGCTCATCACTATTTATTTTTTTTATTATTCCATGATGGCTATAGTTAATTAGAAAGGTATGGCATCGGATCAACAGGTTTCCCTCTTTTCCTGACTTCAAAATGAAGTTTTACCCGATCTGTTCCACTACTCCCCATTTTGGCAATCTGCTGCCCTGCTTTTACGGTCTCTCCCTCAGAGACCTGAAGCTGGCTATTGTGTGCATAGGCGGTTAGCAGATCATTATCATGTTTAACAATCAGCAGTTTCCCATAACGCACCAAACCTGTCCCACTATAAACCACTTTTCCATCTGCTGCAGAACGTACTGGGTCTCCGCGTTTTCCTTGATAGACAACACCCGTCATCCCTTTCTTGCTGGAAAATTTTTGAACAACTTTTCCAGAAGCGGGGCGCTTCAAACGCAGTGATGTGTGGGACACCCTCGCAGAAGACGGTTGTTTGGCCCTTGATAAATGAGAAACGCTCTTCGGTTTCTTGGCTTTACTCTTAGCCTTGACTCTTTTCCGATCAGTCTTGGATGTGGTTTTCTGTATACTTTTCTTTGCAAGGCGCTGCTTTGTCTGCCTTACAGTAGGTGCCTTAACTCGAAGTTTATCCCCTACATGAATCGTATAGGGCGGTTTGAGTCTGTTCCATTTCGCCAATCGAGCAGTTTGGAGGTCAAACTGATCTGCAACACCGCTTAAGGTATCACCACCCCGAATGGTATAGAACGTTACATTGGTTGAGCTTCCGGAGAGACTCTTCTTGGGTGGATAGAGACGCAGCTGATCGCCACGATAGATTCTGTAGGGAGGTTTGATTCCATTCCACTGCGCCAAGTCAAGATAGTCTCGATCAAACTCCATTGCGATCATGTAGAGGCTATCACCACTACGTACCATATAGTGCTGTGGGACCTTGCCAACTGACTGTGTTCGATTATCAACCGGAGAGAGTGAGGAACGAGAGCTGCTACACCCTGCCAAAAACAGGGTTATCAACAACAGAGAAAATAGTCTCTTAAAGGGTATCCTGGATATTTGCTGTATCACTCTGTCCACATCAATGCCATAACAGGTAATAAATCAGCGCGAACAGCAACGTTATCCAACCAATGCGAACCATCCAACCCTTTTCCATCTGCAGAAAACGGGGACCACCCCATATCATAAACGCTGCGACCAGATAAAATCGGGCACCTCGTCCCACCAGAGAGGCCAGCAGAAAGAGTGGCAGAGACATTACCATGGCACCCGCTGTAATGGTGAAGAGCTTATAGGGGATGGGTGAAAAACCGGCCAAAAAGACAATCCACAGACCATATTGATCAAACAGCGCCCGAGCCTCTGCAAAACGGTGTTGCATCCCCCACTCTTCAATCAAAGGGGTGACCAACTCCATCCCATAAAGCCCGATCAGGTAACCCAATAAACCACCCAAAACTGAAGCTATGGTGACCAGTGTTGCATAGCGCCAGCCTCGATCCGGGTGAGCCAGGGTCATCGGAGCCAGCAATACATCTGGTGGTACCGGGAAGAAGCTGGACTCTGCAAAGCTGAGTCCGGCCAATAGTGGCTCAGCATGGGGGCGGTCTGCCCACTTGGCTACTCGTCTGTTTAACCGTTCTAACCACTCCATCAACGTGCCCCCTGTCGCATCGGCACAAAGCGGACAATACCCAGATCCTGTTGTTCAAATCCCTCTTCCGTACGGGTCAACGCCAATAGTTGCTGATCTTGTCTGTCAGGACCAACAGGTACCACCATGCGCCCACCCATCTTTAACTGGTTAAAAAGACGAGTCGGCACGCGTGTCGGTGCAGCGGTCACAATAATGGCATCATAGGGTGCCTTCTCCTCCCATCCTGCATGACCATCATCAAGCTTCATTTCAACATTGAGTATACCCATATCTGCAAAGCGTTGTCGGGCGCTACGAATCAATGAACCGATGCGCTCAACGGTGTAGACCTGTGGCACCAGCTTAGCCAGCACTGCAGTCTGGTAACCTGATCCGGTGCCAATCTCCAATATACGTTGCAGGGGATCTCCCTGTAGCAAAGCCTGCGTCATCAAGGCCACTATATAAGGTTGAGAAATGGTCTGTTCATGACCTATCGGTAGTGCTGTATCATCATAGGCTTGATGCCCCAGCGCCTCATAGACGAATTCATGGCGTGGTATGGTGCGAATCGCATCCAACACCTCTGGATGGGTAATCCCCTTCTTCTGTAATAGTTTAATCAGTCGTTCACGCACCCGGCGAGAGCGAAACCCCACATCCAAATTCATGAGAGCCATGGCTCCATACTATCCAGCATCGCGTGGTGAGTCAGGTCGGTATGGATCGGGGTTACCGAAATCCAGCCCTGTTCCACCGCATGAAAATCGGTCCCCGCTTCTCTATCATCCGCCTTTCCGGCAGCCCCCACCCAATAGACCTCTTTGCCACGAGGGTCCACCATTTTCACCACTGGCTCAGAGCGGTGACGACGTCCCAGGCGAGTCACTTTAAACCCTTTGATCTCATCCCAAGGGAGGTCAGGCACATTGATATTGAGGATGGTGTCACTCTGCAGAGGATGATCTTTGAGCCTCTCCAATATCCGCTCAACCGCAATCGCACCACTCTCGAAGTGGTTGCAGTCTCGTCCTCTGCTGGCCAGTGATACCGCAATAGCCGGCAGCCCCAGAAAACGTCCCTCCATGGCTGCGGCAACCGTCCCTGAGTAAAGTACATCATCTGCCATATTGGCCCCGGCATTGATGCCTGAGATTACCACTTCAGGCTCCTCCTCCAGCAGTCCGGTCAAGGCAAGGTGGACACAATCTGTCGGTGTTCCATCAACTGAATAAGATCCCTCTTCATGACTAAAGAGGTGGAGTGGCTGTTCCAGGGTTAATGAGTTGCTGGCACCACTGCGGTTACGGTCTGGAGCGACCACCACCACTTCACCACAGCGTTTCATCTGTTTGTGTAGCGCCTGTAACCCCGGCGCATGAATACCATCATCGTTACTGAGTAAAATCTTCATAGATTCAAAATTCTACAAGAAAAAAGGGACCTTGTTGGTCCCTTTTTTCAACTCAATTGAAGGTAAAGATGTAGCGACGATAACTATACCGCCTTCATGCTGAGACGAATACGCCCCTGACGATCTACCTCAAGTACTTTTACCTGAATCACATCGCCTTCACTGAGCTTATCGCTTACCTTCTCAACCCGCTCCTCAGAGATTTGTGAGATGTGAACCAGACCATCTTTACCCGGCAGGATATTCACGAAGGCACCAAAGTCCATCAACTTAACAACTCTGCCTTCATAGACCTTATTCACTTCAACATCGGCAACGATATCATCAATGCGGCGTTTTGCTTCATTGGCTGCTTCACCATCGGTTGCAGCAATCTTCACATTACCGTCATCATCAAGATCAATCTTTACACCAGTCTCTTCCTGAATCGCGCGAATCACTACACCACCCTTGCCGATTACATCACGGATCTTGTCCGGATCAATCTTCATGGTCACATATCGTGGCGCAAACTCAGAGACCTCTTCACGAGGCGTGTTGATTGCAGTGCTCATCTCATCCAGAATATGGAGACGTGCATCACGCGCCTGATCCAGTGCGATCTCCATGATCTCACGGGTAATTCCTGTAATCTTGATGTCCATCTGCAGTGCGGTAATACCCTCTTCAGTACCCGCCACCTTAAAGTCCATATCGCCCAAATGGTCCTCATCACCCAGAATGTCGGTCAATACAGCAAAACCGCTCTCTTCCTTGATCAAGCCCATTGCAATACCGGCAACCGGAGCTTTTAGCGGAACTCCCGCATCCATCATCGACAGGCTGCTACCACAGACAGAGGCCATAGAGCTGGAGCCGTTCGATTCAGTAATTTCAGAAACTACACGCAAGGTATAGGGGAAGTCATCCGTGGTTGGAACCACTGCCTGCACACCACGCTTGGCCAATTTACCATGCCCCACCTCTCGGCGACCGGGGCTACCAACACGGCCTGTTTCACCAACAGAAAATGGGGGGAAATTGTACTGCAACATGAACGGATCTTTGAAGCTCCCTTCCAATGCATCAATAATCTGTGCATCGCGTTCAGTGCCCAGTGTAGTGACAACCAGAGCTTGTGTCTCACCACGGGTAAAGAGCGCTGAACCATGGGCACGGGGCAGTACGCCGGTCTTCACATAAATGGGGCGTACTGTCTTGTTATCTCGACCATCAATACGTGGCTCACCATCAATGATGCGTCCACGTACCGTCTTCTTCTCCAACTTGCTGATAGCTGCCTTAACGGTATCCTTGTCCCACTCACCCTCTTCAGTAACCAGGGCCTCTACAATCTGGCCACGCACCTCACTCATTCGACCATAGCGTTCCATCTTGTCCGCAATTTGATAAACCTCAGTGATTGCATTACCCGCTGCTTCAGCAACGGCTGCAGTCAATGCTGTATCTTCTGCAACAGGCTCCCACTCCCACTGTTCTACATTCAGCTCATCCACCATCTCATTGATTGCATTGATCACCACCTGTAGTTGCTCATGACCAAACAGCACAGCCCCCAGCATGATCTCTTCAGAGAGGATGTTCGCCTCAGACTCCACCATCAGTACCGCATCTGCTGTACCTGCTACACTCAACTCTAGGTCAGAATCCTCTTTCTCACTCAGTGCGGGATTAAGAATGTACTCACCATTGCTGAAACCAACACGTGCTGCACCAATCGGCCCCTGGAAAGGAATACCAGAAATCGCCAATGCTGCCGATGTACCAATCATCGCAGGAATCTCTGTATCTGTATCTTTATCTGAAGAGATCACAGTGGCAATAACCTGTACCTCATTCATAAACCCTTTAGGAAACAGTGGACGAATAGGGCGATCAATCAAGCGAGAAGTCAGTGTCTCCTTCTCGGTAGGACGACCCTCACGACGGAAGAAGCCACCGGGGATGATACCCGCCGCATAGAACTTCTCCTGGTAATTTACTGTCAATGGGAAAAAATCACGTCCTTCCCGAGCCTCTTTCTCTGCAACCACGGTGACCAGCAAGACGGTCTCCCCCATGCTGACCTTAACTGCACCAGATGCCTGGCGTGCAATTTCACCGGTCTCTAGTGTGACTGTCTGATTTCCGTACTCGAAACTCTTGATAAATGGTTTCACGTTAATTTCTTCCCTGACAAAAGTCGAAACAGGGCCCACCCCTGTATCGAGATCAATAAAATATGACTAAAAAAAGTTTAGCGACGCAGGCCTAGGTCAGCAATCAGCTGAGAGTAACGACTAGAATCGTTACGCTTCAAGTAATCCAGCAACTTACGACGACGATTCACCATTCTCAACAACCCTTGGCGGGAGTGATGATCTTTATCATGTTCTTTAAAGTGCCCCGTCAGATCCTGAATACGGGCCGTTAACAGAGCAACCTGCACTTCAGGAGAACCAGTATCTCCTGCTTCACGTTGATATTTCTGAACGATTTCACTCTTTTGTTCTGCATTTACAGACATAACACTATCTACTCCGGTTGATTTTATTAGCCTGATTTCAGGCATACAATTTCTCAAAAAGATAAAGAGGTGCATTTTATCGACACCTGTAACCAACCACAAGAAATATTACCGAAATCTACTATGCAACAGTGTTTTTTCGCCAACTAGCCGCAAACCCCTCACCATTTACAGCGCTTAACCCTATACAAAAGGGCAGCTACACCTGTGATCAATATTGCCGTATAAACAGTAAAAAATATTTGTAACTGAGGAGCGCACCATGAACAGAGAGTTTCACTACTGGATGACCGGACTGATCGCTAAAGAGGCGGGATTTTCTGAACCTTAGAGATTCAAATAGGCCTCCTGCCAACTCGTAGCAACTTCTGTGTACAGGCAGAGCTGGATTACCGGATCAATAGCTGAATACATCTTCTCCTGATATCGCTCAATCCAATCATCAGGAATGCCGTAAAGCATCAAGTTTGGCCTTATAAGGTCCTGATTGGCACTACTGGCAGAAACAACCAGAGACATCCCTCATTGAGATAAGCGGATACACTCCCCACATCAAATAGACTAAAATCATCTATTTCAGATTATAAAATACAAATATCTTATTGGTTTTTCATGGATACACACACTGACAATCACTACCATTATGCTGGGTTCTGGCGTAGAACTTTTGCCCTGACCATCGACTACATCATTATTTCTGTAGCCGCATTTCCCCTCATTCTGCTGCTCGGCTTCATTACCCCCGACTCTGTGACAGTAAGCGTTCCCTTCAAGCTTTTTACCTCTTCCGAAATACTCTCCGAGCAGACGCAGCTCACCTCTGCAGAACAGATCAATGACAGAAAAAAAATAGTCCGGATCACGGAGGTCACGGTTCTCAACCACTGGAAGTACCTCTATCAGGATGTATCTACCATCATCACCAAGGGGAGCCAGAAGATCATACGAACGGAGAGCTACCAAATTAACCCACTTACCAATAACCAGATCGACAATACAACACTGGATGATCTGGTTATTCCCATTCTCCTGCTCTATCTCTCTTTTTTTGAGAGCCGGTCCAACCAGGCATCTATTGGTAAAAGGGCATTAGGGTTGCGGGTAATCAGCCGCTCAGGAGAACCACTTACCCTAATTCAGTCTCTGGGCAGAAATCTGCTGAAAATCGTCTCCGCAATGATCTTCTGCATCGGATTCATGATGGCCGGCTGGACACGGTACAAGCAGGCACTTCATGACAAGATCACCAACTCCTATATCATCATCGATTGATCTCGGAAACCGCACCACTTCAACCACACAACCCCACACCGACCAAAGAGTTGACACTGTACAATTCGAGGTTGGACGACCTGAAGGCCCGATCACTATTTCTCCTCCAGAAGCACCCCTTTAATGTTTGCTACTTTTGTAGCAAATTTTTGTTTCGCAATTGCAATCCCGATCAGGGTCAGGTGCTTCTCATCCATCGTAGATTTCATATCTTTTGAAACGGTCACCAACAGCACCCCGTTTGAGCTGATCCCAACCGTTATTTTTTCCACCAGCCCATCAGGTAGTGTGTAATGGGTCTCTGTGATGCTCCAAGTACTCCTGCACCATCTCATCGGTGATATTTCCCGTGCTCCCCACCATACCCTATTGCCCAAAAAGCCTACCCCAGTATCGCTTCTTTAACTCTGGATACTCATCCTGCAATATTCTCGATGATCTACCTTTCAAGCTTTTCACAAGATCACTAATTGCTAACCTTGCAGGGTACATGTACCAGATATTTAAATAACAGTGATGACTTACAGGCTTACTCCCACGGCAAATCTATGCTGTCATGCAAGCTATTGATGAATAGTTGGCTTATTGGTGACAAACAAAATCAACCAAATGTAACTATCTGAATTTACAGTAAATTTATTGCCAGCCCCTGAAATTTTAACTCATTCATCAATCTACATCTTCTTGATCATCTCACTGGCAAACTCTGAACACTTGACCAGTGTGGCATCATCCATCAGACGCTCAAAGTCGTAGGTCACCGTCTTCTGCTCAATGGTCTCACTGAGTGACTTATAGATCAGCTCAGTCACTTCCATCCAACCCAGGTGCTCAAACATCAATGCTCCGGAAAGAATCACAGAACCGGGATTTACCTTATCCTGCCCAGCATATTTTGGTGCGGTGCCGTGGGTTGCCTCAAAAATGGCATGACCCGTCTCATAATTGATATTGGCCCCCGGCGCAATCCCGATCCCGCCGACGATAGCGGCCAACGCATCGGAGACATAATCCCCATTCAGGTTGAGTGTCGCAATGACCGAATACTCAGCTGGGCGTAACAGGATCTGCTGTAAAAAGGCATCCGCAATCACATCCTTGACGATCAACTTACCCGAAGACTCTGCATCCGCCTGTGCCTTATTAGCAGCTTCAGCACCCTGTTCAGCAGCAATTCGATCATATTGTGCCCAAGTGAAGGTCTGATCAGAAAATTCACGTTCTGCCAGCTCATAGCCCCAATTCTTGAAGGCACCCTCGGTGAACTTCATGATATTGCCTTTATGTACCAATGTCACAGAGGGCAGCCCCCGGTCTAATGCGTATTGGATCGCCTGACGGATAATGCGCTCAGAACCCTCTTGAGAGACCGGCTTGATCCCAATGGATGAGCTGTCCGGGAAGCGAATCTTGCGAACCCCCATCTCCTCCATCAGGAACTTTTTCACCTTCTCCACCTCATCGGTACCGTTCATGTATTCGATACCCGCGTAAATATCCTCTGTATTCTCACGGAAGATCGTCATATCCACCAACTCTGGTCTCTTCACCGGACTTGGAACCCCATTAAAATGACGCACAGGACGCAGACAGGTATAGAGATCCAGCTCCTGACGCAGCGTCACATTGAGAGAACGCATGCCGCCACCAACGGGGGTGGTTAATGGCCCCTTGATACCCACCAGATAGTCACGAAATGCCTGCATGGTCTCTTCAGGAAGCCAGCTACCGGTCTGGTCAAATGCCTTCTGACCCGCCAGCACCTCTTTCCACAATACCTTGCGAGTACCTCCGTAAGCCTTCTCAACCGCAGCATCAAATACGCGCTGTGCTGCACTCCAGATATCCGGCCCAATGCCATCCCCCTCGATAAAGGGGATCTCAACCTGATCGGGGACATTCAGCGTGCCATCTACTAATTCTACTTTTGTCATATTATTTAACTCATTAAAATTGTCTTATTAACGCAGAGACGCAGAACGCCAAGGCTGCAAAATGTATGCAAAGAACAGGTCAATCACCTTGCGACCTTGGCATAATCATCTTTTCAATATAGGCACGGGACTTGCGGATATGTCGTCTCATCAACAGCTCTGCCATCTCACCATCCCGGTCTTGCAGTGCATCCAGAATCAATCCGTGCTCTTTCGAAGCGGTAGAGGCTCGACCACTGTCACGTCCCAATTGGTAGCGATACATCCGCATCAGATGGTAGAGGTCATCACACAGCAGGTGAGAGAGTCGACGGTTTTGACTTCCTTGCACAATGGCATAGTGGAAGTCGTGGTTGCTGTTACCCGAATCAAGCTGTAATTCATCCTCCAAAAGAGCTTTTAAATCATTTAACTCTTTATCGCTCATAAACTCTGCGGCAAGTCGCGCTGCCATCCCTTCCAGTGCCTCTCGCACCCGATAGATCTCCAGCAGTTCATGTAGTGAGAGTTCAACCACGCGCGCCCCTACACGGGGGCGTCGATTAACCAGATTACACGCCTCTAAACGACCAATCGCTTCGCGCAGTGAAGCGCGACTTACATCAAAGCGTTTGGCCAGTTCCGGCTCACTGATCTTGCTGCCTGCAGCAATCTTACCACTTACAATCGCATCACAAAGCGAGTCAAAAACTCGATCTGCTACTGTAGCGGCATCTGCCAGCTCACCCATTATTGTCGACACATATCATATAAAAAAGATAATAACGACTATAAACCATGCCTGTCAATCTAGATTGTCGACAATTACCCATCTCCAGCATACCCAATGGTTTACAGAGTCTATGGTTCCCTTCGGGCGGCCTCTTTTAATCGCCCTTTAGACCTCCCCCACTTAAGGGAACATACGGGTAAAATTTTCAACCGGTTCACGGGGTGTCCGGTAACTATTGATCAGTGCCTCCTCGGCTGCATAACCGAGTGCCATTCCAGCCACTAACACGGTATCTTGATCATACCCCAAGTGTCGCTTTACAACCTCCGGGTACTCTGCAAGTGCGGCCTGTGGGCAGGTTGATAACCCCTGTTCTTGCGCGGCAAGCATCACTGATTGCAAAAACATTCCATAATCGAGATAGGAGCCAGTCTCCATCTCTCTATTCATCAGGAAGAAGAGAATAACCGGTGCATCAAATGCCCGGTAGTTGGCTGCCCACTGGTCCAACTGTCTCGCCTTGTCCTCACGGGTGATCTGCAAAGTCTCATACATCTGCAAGCCACAAGCACGACGGCGTCCTTTATAAGGCTCTTGCCACTCCAGGGGGTAATACTGGTAGTCCATCTTCCCCTTTTCACCCTCACGAAAACGCAGCTCCATCTCTGCTGTCAGCGCCTGACAAGCCGTTCCTGTAACAACAGCCACCTGCCAGGGTTGTGTATTAACCCCCGACGGGGCATGACTTGCTGAAGCAAGAATCTGTTCAATCAGCTGTGGATCAACCTCTCGCTGTTGAAATGCACGGATCGATCTTCTTGCAACAAGCGCCTCTTGCACATCCATCTTCTCTCTCCGCAGTTCTTACAGTAAATTTAAAACTTGAGTACGCCTAAAGTGAATCTTCAGGAATTTTATTGCTCTGAGCAAATTATAAACTACCCGCAGAGCGGGTGGTTTAATCTCTGTGAGGCGGGCGCAACCCTTGGGTAGACTTCAAGGGAGAGAGGCGAAAGAGACCCTTGAACTCAGCTTTGGTCCTCAGTGGCTTGAGGGGCATGCAATTGAGAGTCACCATCTTGAACTGGATATTGAGCTTCGTTACTGATACCGTTTGAGAATATCTTGAGCCGACACTGGAGCAATCAAGCATGGGAAAACTAATCGTACTCGACTCAAGCGACGAAGGTGCACCCACCCCCTTTTTGAGAGGTATTTTGACCCGCTCACTGCGCAATGTCGGTATCGACTTCAAGGCCGCCTACGCCCTCTCCTCCAGCATCAAAGAGGAGTTGGAGGGGCGAGAGAGCCTCACCACAGCCGAATTACGTGCTGAAACAGCCCGCCGTCTGGACAATATCTATCCAGTCGAGCTGGTTGAACGCTATCGCAATCCAGCCCCAATCCGTAGAACCACACTGATCTCTCACAAAGATAGTGATCAGGTCTCGCCCTTCTCACTGCACCAACATACGCGCTGCATGCATGCCTCCGGGCTCTCCCCTCTGGCAGCAACAACCATCACCACAGAGCTCTTTCAGTACCTGCATGATAAGGAGGTTGTGGAGATGGACTCGGATGCACTGGGGCGACTCACCTGCCGTATTATTCACAACCACTGCGGAGATGAGGCGGTACAGCGCTATCTGACCTGGACCCACTTCTCCCGTAGCGACGAGCCGATCCATATTCTGATTGGTGGTGCCACGGGTACAGGAAAGAGCACCATCGCTACCGAGGTTGCTCATCGCTTCGGGATTGTACGTACCCAGTCGACCGATATGTTGCGCGAGGTGATGCGGGTAATGATTCCCCATGCCCTGTTACCTATGCTCCACAGCTCCTCTTTTGAAGCCTGGCGCTCTCAGCCCCGAACCAATGAGCAGGCAGATACTCCCAGCAATGATGAGATCATCTCCGGCTATCTGACTCAGTCTAAAGAGGTCTCCGTCTCCAGTGATGCCATCATTCAGCGTGCCCGACGTGAAAATGTATCCTTGGTACTGGAGGGTATTCACAACCACCCAACTCGGATGAGAGAGATCGCTGAAAACTGCGATGGACTGGTGGTACCCCTGATGTTGGCAATTATCAAACGCAAAGATCTACACAAACGGATCAGTGGACGTGGCGAAGAGAGCACACTTCGAAGAGCTAAACGTTATCTGAAAAATTTTGATGCCATCTTGGCGTTACAAAATTTTCTGCTGGATGATGCCGACCAACAAAATATCCCGATCATCCATAATGAAGATCAGGAGGAGACCATTGAACAGGTGATGCTGGCGATCAACGATGTTTTAGCCCCTCACTTTGCGACCACAGAGTCTGAGCTATTTCCAAAATGAACACACCACAACAGAAAAGCGCACTGCTGATTATTCTGGATGGGATGGGAGACCGCCCCTGCAGCAAACTGAATGGAGTGACACCGCTGGAGTACGCCTCACTCCCTGAGATGGACCGTCTGGTGGAGCAGGGTATCTGTGGTCTGGCTTACCCTCTGGCCCCTGGCCTTCCAGTAGATACTCATACCGGGACCGCCACCCTGTTTGGCTTCTCCCGTAGCGCTACTGAACAGTTGGCGCGTGGGCCCGTTGAAGCTGCGGGTGTTGGTATGGAAATCGGCCCCAGAGATGTTGTGCTACGTGCTAATTTCGCCAGCTTCAACCAACAGTATCGACTGCTCGATCGGCGGGCTGGACGTATTAACGAAGGTACTGAAGCACTCTCCGACAGTATCAACCAGATTCCTCCGATTGATGGCGTCCATATTTCGTTCAAACCGGCAACAGGTCACCGGGGAGTGGTCCGCCTGCGTGGCGAAGGGCTCTCTACCGAGATCAGCAACACTGATCCAGGTCGAGTCAAGCTAGAGAACACTCCACAATGTACCCCTCTCAGCGCAGATAGTGACGCAAAACGCACTGCAGCAATTGTCAACCAGTGGAGTCAGGCTGTTTTTGAGATACTCGATCAGCACCCAGTCAACCAGCAGCGCCGCAAACAGAGTCTTCTACTAGCCAACGGGGTGATTCTACGGGGGGCTGGAGAATTTCAGACACAGAACAATCTACTCAAAGAGCTGGACATTAAACCGGTAGTCATTAGCGCAGAAGCGACTGTCCATGGTTTGGCAGCACTCTCTGGCTTTGACTCGATCAATCTCCCCTCATTCACCGCCTTACCTGACACGGATATTGCGGCTAAGGTAGAGGCTGCCGAACAGGCACTCTCTCACTATCCGCTGGTTATTCTCCACTTCAAAGCACCTGATATCTGTGCCCATGATTTCGACCCGGTTGCCAAAGCCAATTTCATTCAGGCAGTTGATCAGGCTCTTCCCGCACTGAGCCAAAAGGCCTCAGCCATTGCGATCACCGCAGATCACTCAACCAGTTCAGAGAGCGGGCATCACTGTGGCGACCCTGTTCCGTCACTACTCTATTACCCAGGGGTACGCAGAGATCACTGCAGCACCTTCTCAGAGGTAAGCTGTATGCAGGGAGGGCTGGGGACTATCCCCTCCAGTTCACTGCTACTGATGCTGTTGGATGGTCTGGGGTGGATTAGAAACTACAAGGTAAAAGACCGTTGGATGCTGCAATAGTGACTGTAGGCGGGCACCATACGATCATATGCAGCTCTAAAAAATATAGTTCTTAAAATATAGCTCTTAAAATACAGCTCTTAAATTTAACATCTTCCGCAAGCTCCTGCGAAAAATGCACTAACCAGAGATTAAGCTATAGCCTCGCTCAGCCTTACTCACGGCATCAAGCTCAACCATAATTCCGGCAGCCCTGATTTCATCGGATATCTGAAACAGAAATGTAGGATCAGCATCTTCAGCAGTATCTCTCAACTCCAGCTCAATCTCACAGATTTTTATCTCAGCCCCATCCTGTCCTGCATCACAGGCACGCACGCCTCCCAAGTCCAGAGCAAACTCAACTTCACCCTGCGGTGTGTGTAACAGCCATTGCTTGCGCACAAAGTCGGTTACAAACTGCGGTTGCAACTGCTGCTCATCAATCGCTCGATTCAGCACCACAATCCCTAGCTCACTCAACACCTCCAGATCCAGCTCCGCATGCGTCAGCTTGACCTCATACTCATTTCTACGATGCAGCCCACCTTCACTACTACCCGCTGTTTTTACCGTGCGAACCCAACCATCGCCTTTATCCCGCAAGCGCAGAGAGATCCGCTCCGCACGCAACTCTAGCGCGGGGGTATCATAGTAGGTACTGATTAACCTGCGCTCCTCTGCAACCCCATCGCCATACTTCTGCAGTAGTGGTAACGCCTCAACAGCCACAATCTGTTCGCTGGAGAGCGCTAATTTCAGTTCTGTCTCCATGACTGTCTCCTTTAAAGCTTATTCAGGCTTTTCAACTCCTGCCAGAGCTGTAAAAATGCCTCTGCAGAAGGGGTATGGGGTCGGGTCACCAATACGGGTTCACGTGAGATTCCCATATTCTCCACATCCACAGAGTAAGGCACCTCGCTCTGCAGGAAGCGTTTATACTGCTTACGCATCAACCGCCTTACCTCCCTGTGCATCCGTTTACGTTGCTCAACCATCGAGAAGAAGGGAAGCAGTGCTCTCTTTTTCAAGTTGGACTGCTTGTAAAACTGCAGCAACTGTTCAAAGGTGCGTTGTGAAAGGGTAGTCGGCACAATGGGCACCACAACCTGATCCGCTGCATGAAATACATTTTCCGAGAGGATGGTAATATTGGGGGGACAGTCGAGCACCACCACGTCATACTCATCACTCAGAGAGGCCAGAATCTGAGCCAGGCGCAGGTGTGATTTTTTCATCCCCGCCAGCATCTGATCAAAATTACGATAGGCCATATTGGAGGGCAGAATATCCAGCAGCGGATAGTCAGAGCCTTTGATATTACGTATCAAGCGGTCGCGGCGGGTAAAAAAGGAGTCTAGTTTCAGTTTTTTAGAAGGCTGCACCCGGAAGTAGAAGGAGCTGGCCCCTTGTGGGTCGAGGTCACAAATCAGGGTTCGCATCCCGTCATTGGCTGATGCATAGGCAAGATTGATTGCCGTGGCAGTTTTCCCAACGCCACCCTTGATACTGTAGCAAGCGATGATCTTCATTGCACATCCTCCTTCTCTCTGACCATCTCTGCATAGAGTTGACGGGTTTGCGCGCTATAGAACTCACTAAAGGTTTCCGTGACCTTTGCGCGTTCCTGCTTCTGCTCCAGGTTCAAGGCACCGATAAGCCCACCCACCGCAGCCAGCATCGACACTTGATCTTGCTGGTGGTTTAACAAAAAGGCCTGCAGTGACTCTTGCTGGACGGAGAGGTCATTAAATTTCCCCAGATTATCCTGTAACCGTTTCAAGGTGCTCACCGCGCTACGCTGCATTTTCTTTGGGAATAAATTCCCAAAGAAGTCCAGTAGATAACGCAGCTTCTTGCACTCAATACGCAGGTCATGCACCTCCTGGTCCGGAGTTGAGGCATCGATCGCCATCCCCAGCTTGCCAATTTTGTGAAATTTCTTGGAGATCTCTTTGGTTGCAACGGAAAGCACCGCTTTATCTGCCTGTAGGCCCGCGCCCAGTTTCTCGGCTTCACCCTCCAGTCGCAGCTGTATGGCCTTCATCGTACTGTCGTAGTCGGCCGAACGTAGCCAACGCCGCACCCGTCTCAGCTCCCGTTTTCGTTCCAGCACCAGGGAGGCGAACAGTGTATCCACCCCATCCGCAAGGACCGGGGGCACCAGTGCTCGATAATTCTCCTGCTCCAGCAGGTAGACATCCAGATCGCGTAGTTGATTGGTGCGCTTTGCAATGGCTGCAAACTGCTGCTTCAGCCAACGAGTCTCTTCCGGGGAAAAGACTTTGCGCACCAAGCTGAGGATCGAACGTATTCTACGCAGTGAAACCCGGTAGTCATGAAGAAATTCAATATCAAGGTCCTCAACAATGCCATGCTCATTCTCTCTGGAAACATTCAGTAGAGCACGCAGATAGCGCAGTACCACATCACGTGCCACATCCTCTGTGTTAATCACAATTGAGGGCTTGGACTGGTAACGGGCCGGGGTTACCCCGGATGCAAGCAGATACTCCTCCAGTAGATGATCGGTATAGAGCGGTAGCCCCATCTTCTGCACCCGCTTCTGTAGTTTTTTCAGTTCAAGATCATAGCCACGAACAGGGAGCACACGTAACACCTGCCGCACCACAGGAGCGCCTTCCTCCTCTGCAAGAGTCCTCTCACCAGAGCTGTGCCTCAAGGTAACTAACTCAATCCACGCAACACTTTTCAAGTCGCTGTTCTTGACGGCATAGCGCACACTGAACTGTTCAAAGTGGTGCATCTCAAGCAATACTCGCAGCTTGCAGGCTTTTTTGAGCAGCTGCTCGAACTCATTCTGCGGTTCAGTAACAGGCTGTTGTGCAGAAATATCCCACCAGAAGCGCCCTCTTTTTCGACCGCTTGCCTGCTGCGTAAATGCTGAACCGGAAAGGAATTCATTCCTGTTCCAGAGTTCGTAGGCTCTCTTTTTTCCACCTGAGTGGTTATAGAGCAAGGCTCTCCCCTGCTGCCATAACGCCCAGTCAAAGGTATCCAGCAACTGATAACGGCTCTGCTCTTTGTGCTCCAACTGCAGAGAAAAGGGAGACAGTACGTCCACCCACTCAGGCTGTTCCAGATCAATCGAATCAGCCATCCATACTCTTTCAAACACCATCAACCCCCTCTCTCTATTATCCATTTCACTGACTACCACAAACCCTGCAGGGAGAGTCTAACGGTTGTCGAGTTTTGATTGCAAAACTATTTTAGGTCGTCATCAAATTGTCACAGCAGCAACGTATCATTACCGTATAACCTATTTGAGAAAAAGTCACCTTTTATGAAAAGCACCCCCTCCAAGCTTTCACGGCTCCCAAAAATCGGCTCAGCCACAATCCAACGACTACAACAGCACGGCTACTTTACACCGGAAGACCTACAACAAGTCACCATCAAACAGCTCACCCAGATCTCTGGTTTTGGGAAAAAACGGGCCACTCAGCTACTTGAAGCTGTCGCCAATAGCCTCCATACTGCAGACTCTGATAAGCCAATAAAAAAACAGCACACAGAACATACCATGCAGCCCCCCCCCCCATTA
>DUYW01000051.1 GCA_013349825.1 Gammaproteobacteria bacterium
AGCCTGCCGATAGAGGTGGGTTAACGCTTTGTGGCTGGTATCCAACTGTTTGCAAATATCAGGATAGACACAGGAGAGTCGTCTGCAGGCTGATTCAACGGTCTCACTCCTGCAGTGCATACGATACATGTTGGCCGTTGGTCCACCGAGGTCAGATATATGTCCGCTAAAGCCCGGCTGCTGTTCTATCTCACCAATCTCACGCAGTACAGATGCCTCTGAACGACTCTGAATAATGCGCCCCTCATGCTCTGTAATCGAACAGAAGGTACAGCCTCCAAAACAGCCTCTCATAATATTAATTGAGAATTGAATCATCTCAAAAGCGGGGATACGCGCCTCCCCATAACCAGGGTGAGGTTGTCGTGTATAGGGCAGCTCATAAATCCGGTCCAACTCTTCTGTCGTTAACGGAATCGGTGGTGGCATGACCCATAGTGAACGATCCCCATGGGGCTGCAGCAGTGGTCGTGCATTGCCTGGGTTGGTCTCCAGATGAAAGAGTCGGGAGGTATGCGCATAGAGCTTCTTATCCTGACTCACCTGCTCAAATGAGGGCAGTCGAATCACTCTTTTACTGCGCTCAAATTGGACCTTCGGCTGCGCTCCCTCTTCATCGGGCAAGGTTGAAAAGTCAACAATCTCCCAGTGCTTGCTCTCACTCTCTTCAATCCGGGTTAACTCAGATTGGTCCAGTAAATAGGCACTCCCCCGTAGATCACGGATCAATTTTGGCTTATCACCCGCAGCAATTCGATGTGCGACCTCAACAATCGCCCGCTCCGCATTTCCATAGAGCAGCAAATCTGCTCGACTATCAACCAGAATTGAACGCCGTACCTTATCGGACCAGTAGTCATAGTGTGCCAAGCGGCGCAGGCTTGCTTCAATACCACCAATAATTATTGGCACATCGCCATAGGCCTCTCGACATCTCTGGCTATAGACAATTGTAGAACGATCTGGCCGATGCCCCCCCTTACCCGCAGGTGTATAGGCATCATCACTGCGTAGCTTATGGTCTGAGGTGTAACGGTTGACCATGGAGTCCATGTTGCCCGCAGTGACACCAAAAAAGAGATTGGGGCGTCCCAGTGAACGAAAAGGGTCGACACTTTTCCAATCCGGCTGAGAAAGGATCGCTACACGAAAACCGTGAGCCTCCAGTAGGCGACCAATCAATGCCATGCCAAAACTGGGGTGGTCCACATAGGCATCCCCGGTAACCAGGATGACATCACAAGAGTCCCAACCCAGTTGATCCATCTCCTGTTGCGATGTAGGTAATACTTCGGCGACACCAAAGCGGTGAGCCCAATAGGGACGGTGGGAAAAGAGTGTTCGCTGGCTCAGAGCTTCCTTCACCACTATCTTTTCAGCTTGATCGTGACCGGAAAGGCGAATTTAATCTTTTCGTTAGTAACACTCTCCGGCAATACCTCAAAGGGCTGGGCAAATTGAATCATTTGCATCACGGCCTCATCCAGAACCTGGTGGCCCGACCCCTCAATCAGCTCTGTCTCCAATAACTCACCAGAGCGGTTCAGAGTAAAGCCAATCAACACACGCCCTTCAATCCCCAGTTTTTCTGCAACGGCTTTTGGGTAGAGGGTAAACTGCGCCAACTTGTTACGCATCTTTTTTCGATATTGAAAATCGATCCCTTTGGCACCTGGGAATGCACTTCTCCAATAACGTGGTTTTTTTCCTGTAGCGTTTGACTGTGAAAGCAATCCACCCCCTTGAGGTGACCAGTCCAGTGCAGTAATCTCAGGTAAACCTTCAAAGGTCATTGCATCGAAGGCAACCTGCTCAATCATGATCTCGGCAAGAACAACTTCTGACTGGTCATCCATTTCGAGTGGTAAGATTTCATCTTCAAGCTCCAGTTCACTCTCTACAGGTGCCAACTCTATGGGTAGTACCATATCGGTAACATGTTGAGTGACCTCCATAATATCCTCTAATTTTGTCAGCTGATCCGGTAACAGCTGAGGCAAATTAAGCGGCACAGTAGAGGGTAGCTCAATAGGCTGACTATCGACAATCGTCACAACAGTTTGGGACTGTGGAGCCATGACCTCGGCACTCACTTCCATTACAAGGTCTGTTGGGGCTACAGGTGCTAGTGGATCAACCATATCTACGGGAAACAGATCCAGCGGCATATCCGATGGGGGGGGCTGAATCGCAGATGGAGACAAGTCAATGATGGTCTGCATAGTCTCATCCAGAGAAACTAGAGGGATCTCCTCACTTTGCAAGCTCTCTGGTTGTTTGAGTGTCAACTGCTCCAATACATCTTGGTCAGCCAATAGTACGGTAAACGGTAGCTCCTCACGGGGCTTAACCGTCTCTAACTGATAGATCGGTAACCACCAAACTATAGCCAGATGAAACAGCATCGATGCTACCAGTGCAAAAAACCAGTGCTGGGCGCGAATCACCATAAGTTAGGGTTTAACCTCGGTAATTAACTCCACTTTACTCACACCGCTACTACGGATCTCCTCCAACAATTTAACCACTTCATGTGCATCTACCCGTTGATCGGCATGAATTTCAATTGAAGGTGGTTGACCTTGAATAAAATTCTCATCAATCAGGTAGCGTAGCTGGTATCGGTTTCTAACCTCCCGCTTTCCAACGGCTCGTTTCCCATCTTGATCTACAAAAATAGTCAGGCTCATGGGGACCACTTTCATCGTACTACTGGAGTGAGGGTGTTCTATATCCCAAAAGCTGGGAGATCTCACCGTACCTGCAACCAGAAAAAAGATGATGAGCAGAAAAATCACACTCACCAATGGTGTCATATCCAGCTCAGAGTGTTTGCTTCTATGGTATTTGAATTGCATTTGAACAGAGCTACCGAATCAGACTGACCATCTCAGCACCACCCACACGTAGCTGATCCATTACGGCAATGACTTCTTGTAAACGCAGGCCTGGGTCGGGACGTACAATAAATCGTGCATCTGGCCTCTTCAGTAAGTGTTGGTTTGTCTTCATTGAAAGTTCAGACAGTTTTACCGTTTTGCCATTCAGATCAAGTTCTCCATTGGAGTGAACTCTAACCAGTGATCCACCTTGCCAGGCACTTTGCCCCTTGCCTTTATTGGCTGGAATATCGAGAGACATCATCCTCTGTTGAGAAAAGCTGGTCGTTAACATAAAGAAAATGAGCAGCAGAAAAACCACATCAATCAGAGAAGTCAGACTGAGCCAGCGCCGTTTGGACCGGGTACCTGTCTTCTGGAATTGCATAATATCAACTATATGGAATAGTTAACCAGCACGTCGCATAGCACTGAGTGTGCGCGTTACAGCATCCCCCATGTCCTGCCGCACCCGTTCTACAATACCCTCTAACCAGTTCACCGCTGCCAGAGCAGGGATTGCCACAGCCAAACCAAATGCAGTCGTCACCAGTGCTTCCCAGATACCACCTGCCAACAGAGCTACATCCACCTGTACGCCTGCTGCCTCAAGTTGCATAAAGGCCTGAATCATTCCCAGAACGGTCCCTAACAGTCCCAATAGAGGACTTAAATGCGCAACCGCATCCAACCCCCGGATATAGGAGGTCAGGTGTTCAAGCTGAGCACGCCCTTCACTCTCCAGCTCCTCTTTAGCTGCACTGTTTTCATCAATAGAGCTGGTCGTGTCACACAATTGGATCGATTTCGCCATGACTGCAGCAATTGGGTTGCGCCTTTTTTTCAACAATTTCGTTGAAGCCAGTTCAACCTGTCCTCTCTCAATCTGCTCTATGGTCAAACTGACAAAGTTAGCGGAGCTAAACAACACCCCCCGGGTGAGAAAATGGTAGAGTTTTAACAGTAATATTGCCAATCCATAGATTGAAAGGGCCAGGAGAATGATCGCGATTGGACCACCTTTTGAGATGAGTGCCTCTACTTCCATGGGATCTGCTTCCTACTTGAAAAGTTTAATCGAACCCTTAGCACCCGTAGTCAATCTACGGAGGCAATCAGGTACATCCTGTTCCCCGCTTTTACAGGAGGTCATACGATTCAGGAGAATACTACCCACATCTGTACAGGTGGTTGCTTTCATCGGGACTAATTTTACAACAGTCTTATTTGCCATAACCTGCTGAAAATCAGCTAAAAAATGTGCCGTAATAATCTCATCTCTATCAAATGCAAAAAGCTCAGACTTGAATTCCGAGAATTCAATATCACTTTTATTCGAGAAGCGTACATAAGCTACACAGAGTTCATCGCGCTGCTCAAGCTTGTTGATCTCCATATAAAGCCCACCCTGATCCACTTTTTCAGTGTTTTCGGTTTTAGCACTCACCGGTTGAGTCTCTACTGTTTCTGCCTTGCTCGACTCCATATTCTCGACAGGCTCTTCCTCAGCAGGCTCTGTTATGGGCTCTGCTATAGACTCTGAATGAACATCCATCTCTTCAGCCATGTCACTCTCTTCAGCAGTCAGAACAACTGGAAAAAAGAGAATCACCAGTAAAAATAACTTTAAACTTTTCAACATAATAGAGTAATCAATTAAGGTTAATTAAGGCAGCCACTCAGTGAATTCTGAATGGCTGTATTGAGTGGCTGTATATAGAAGCGTTAGTTGCGAGAGCAGTGCAATGCAAGATATTCCAGATCTGTATCTTCTACTTCACCCAGCTCCCAATCTCCGCGCATATTGGCGTGAGTGGTTGCAGCCTCTTCTGCAGCCGTTGAACTTTCATGCGGCACAGCAATGACCTGTCCGGCATAGATTAGATCTGCATCCACAATCTGGTCTCTATTTGCACAGAGTAATAGTGGCCAAAGCGCACTATTTCCATAAACCTGCTCTTGAGCTGCAATGGTCCACAAGCTCATGCCATCCAGAACCTCTACTTCAGCCAATTGCTCAACAGCAGCTGTAGTATCTGCAACCTCTGCTGTCTCTGCTGATTCGGGCATACCGATTGAAACAGTTGCTAGCGGAGCTGTTGGCTCTTCAATCTTCGCCATCTCCATCTCTATGATTTCGGGTGGTTTGGCCGGTGCAGGCAGACCCGCTTTCTCAGCAACATCAACGGCTACTGCATACTTTGAACGAATTTCGAGAATTTCATCACACTGAGGCTGTGCATACTCTTTATTCCAAAAACCTGTATGGATACATTCTCCAAAAGGGGTATGGATAATATTACCTTTAGTATCTATGAGATAGCCTTCAAAACTTCCAGCTTGTAGAGAGGTTGTTAAAGCTAATGCAGGTAGTGCCAACAAGGCTGCATAGTCGAGTTTCTTCATTAAAAAATTCCTTTCGATTTCGGCAAAATAGATTCAGAAGTTTGCTTCACAAAACATTGATTCAGCAATTGAACAGTCGACATAATACTTTAGAAACAATACTATTTCCATGCTCTTTACAAGAAAAAAACTCTATTAAAGATGGTATTATCCATTTCCTCGCAACAACCATAGAACAGGGACAGGAATGATGAGAAAGATTGCCGCCAATAATCGTTACAAATACCTTTTTACAGTATTAAGTACATTATTGGGTCTTACATTAAACGCAACGGTCATGGCTGAGCCATCACTCTCTCCTGCAACGCCTACAAGTCACCAACAAAACTCTCAACGCCCCGCTCCCAAGCAGCTTGAAAAGATTCCTGATGACATCTGGAGCACCATCGCCTCTCCCTTTGACCCCATTCAATCCTCTCCACTCAGTTACCAACCTCCGCAGATGCAACCGGCTCCCCGACCGGTTATGCAACCGCAGCAAACTCCTGCGCCAACCGCTGTCATGCAACCTCGTGTCCAACCTCATACCCAACAGGGGCCAGTGGTTCAACAACCTCGACCCACGCAGTACAGCACCAAACCCGTTCCCTACAAATTACCACCTCAAGAGAAAGTGGTCGCTGAATACCCTGAGGATTACTGGAATTGTCTACTGAATAATTTGCAGGGTGTGGGCAGTGATGTCGCTGCAAAACTGATTACTCGCGCCTGTCAGAAGAAACATCCTAAGCGCTAACATCGACTACAATCCCGACAAAGACAGCCAATCCAATCCAGTGGTTATGAAGAAACGCCTGAAAACAGCGTTGTGGTTCACGATTTCGAATTAACCACTGGTGATACCCTGCTAAAGCAGCGGCAGTTAGCAATCCTGAATTGTAGTACCCGCCTAACTCAAAGCCATCTCCTGCCAACACGAGCAAACCCAGCATAATCAGCTGAAACAGACCAATCATAAACCGGTCCCAACTCCCAAAGAGAATTGCAGTAGAACGTACCCCTACTTTCAAATCATCTTCTCTGTCTACCATTGCGTACATGGTGTCATAGACCACGGCCCAACAGAGTGTTGCCAAAAAGAGTATCCATGCAGTCATCGGTACGGAACCAGTTACAGCCGCAAAAGCCATGGGTATTGCCCAACCAAATGCTGCCCCTAGGAACAGTTGTGGTAGATCGGTATAACGTTTCATAAACGGATAGAGTGTTGCCAATACAATCGCCCCGAATGAGAGTTGGATCACTAACTGATTCATCAACAGCACCAAACCAAATGAGATTAGCACCAGTAGTAGAAACATGATCAGTGCATGTTTAGCTGAAATTGCGCCACTGGTGATAGGGCGGTTAATGGTTCGACGCACATGACGATCTACTTCTCGATCTGCGTAGTCATTGATAATACAGCCTGCAGAGCGCATCAATACCACTCCCGCGAGGAAGACGAGTAGCACCACAGAGGGGGGAAAGCCATCTGCAGCAATCCACAACCCCCACAAGGTTGGCCACAGGAGTAACAGAATCCCAATCGGTTTATCCAACCGCATCAATTGAATATACAGTCGCCACTGACTCACAGCTCTTCCCCTCTCGAATACTTTACAGATTGCAGGTTGGGCACCATTGACTCCACTTGATGGTTCTCTGCAACAGCCAACACCACATCGGCACGTTGCGGCATTTCAGTCCGCATAAATTCTGTTAGACGCTGAAAATACTCCATAAAGGCACGTAACTCACCTGCTTTCATTCCGTAATCAGGGTTAAGTGCTCTCAATTTCGACTCTTGCAGTTTTCGCCACTCGACGACTGATTCAAAATCGGGTGTCAACAACATCAACAGAAAGTCCAGACGACTGTTCAGCACTTGATAGGAACCTTTCAGTTTTTGATTCACAAAGGTTCTCCATCGTCCATCCGAGTCTCTCTCGTGCTCCAGCCTGTTGACCGGAGCTTCTAGCTGTTGCTCTGTTTGAGGAGTTGCTCCTACACACCACCCCTCCAATAAAATCAGATCCAGGCCTTGCTGTGGACATTTCCACACTTCAGCAGGACTCACATCATCCGTTGCTTTATCAAATCGGCTTAGCTCTATCTGTTTACCCGGTTGCAACTCAATCAACTGTTCCAGTTGGTCATTGAGCTGATCTATAGTATGAGTTCCTGGGACACCGCGAGTCTTCAGCAGAGGATGGACACTGCCTGCCAACACCGCTCTCTGTTCTTGACTCAGATAGTAATCATCCAGGGAGAGCACAATACTCTCAAGAGCACAGGACTCTTTTAGCAATATTTTCAACAGCGTAGCAAGCGTGCTTTTACCGGTGCCCTGAGCGCCATTAATCCCAACCACTATCGGTTGAGAAGAGTTCTCGCACTGGAGCCTTAACCATTCAGCCAACGGTCGATAAATCGTATCCATACGCTGCATCAGTGGCTCGGCATCAATTTGCTGAAGACTCAAATAGGTGTGTAGACTCTGCTGCATAGTCCAATGCTACGAAACTCTTGTAGATGGTGAATTACGCCTCTTTCTGAAAAACTGCTTCAATAAGGCAGCACTCTGGGCTGCAAGAGGTCCCGAATCCACCCTGCAACGGTGGTTAAACTCAGCATGATTTAACAGTTGAAATTGTGACTCTACCGCACCGGATCTCGGATCTGTTGTGGCAAACACCACGCGTTCAATACGTGCCTGAAGAATGGCCCCTGCACACATGGTGCACGGTTCAAGGGTTACATAGAGAGTGGAACCGGGCAGTCTGTAATTACACTGTTTAATTGCCGCAGCACGAATCGCCTGAACCTCTGCATGTGCTGTCGGATCATGCAGCGCGATGGGGCGGTTCCACCCCTCTCCAATCACCACACCATCCTTGACGACCACGGCACCTATTGGAACCTCCCCCTCCTCCTCTGCCCGACATGCCAAATTCAGCGCATGCGCCATCCACTGCTGATCTTGCTCTTCTATTCCCATTCAATCGTTGCAGGGGGCTTTCCAGAGATGTCATAGGCCACTCTTGATATTCCATTAATCTCATTAATAATTCGAGTAGAAACATTCCCCAGAAACTCATACGGAAGATGTGCCCAACGTGCCGTCATAAAGTCAATAGTCTCTACCGCCCGCAGTGAAACAACATAGTCATACTGACGATTATCGCCCATCACACCAACTGAGCGAACCGGCAGAAAGACCACAAAGGCCTGACTCACCTGATCATAGAGTCCTGCTGCCCTGAGCTCTGAGATAAAGATATGATCAGCTTCACGTAACAGGTCTGCAAACTCTTTTTTGACCTCACCAAGAATCCTCACTCCCAGCCCCGGACCGGGAAATGGGTGACGATAGACCATCTCGGAAGGAAGCCCCAACTCCATACCAATCTTGCGTACCTCATCTTTAAAGAGTTCACGCAGTGGTTCCAGCAGCTGTAGATTCATATCCTCAGGCAGACCACCAACATTATGGTGCGATTTGATAACCTTTGCTTTGCCTGATTTTGCACCTGCCGACTCAATCACATCGGGGTAAATGGTCCCTTGTGCCAACCATTTCACATTATCAAGTTTGCCTGCCTCTTCATCAAATACCTCAATAAAGGTATGGCCAATGATTTTACGTTTCTTCTCAGGATCAGTCTCTCCACGCAACGCATCCAGAAAGCGGGATTCGGAATCGGAGCGAATCACCCGTATGCCCATGTGTTCGGCAAACATCGCCATCACTTGCTCACCCTCATCCAGGCGTAGCAAACCATTATCGACAAATACACAGGTGAGCTTGTCACCGATTGCCCGATGTAGCAGTGCCGCAACCACTGAGGAGTCAACTCCACCCGATAACCCCAGCAGGACTTCATCCTCTCCAACCTGTTTACGGATCTGCTCGATACTCTCTTCGATGATGTTGGCTGGATTCCATAGCGCAGCACAACCACAGATATCGAGAATAAAACGGTTGATAATGCGCTCACCCTGTTTGGTATGCGTCACCTCTGGATGAAATTGAACACCGTAATAGCCACGACTCTCATCGGCCATGCCTGCCAGTGGTGCATTATCGGTTGAAGCCATCACCGAAAAACCATCGGGTAAGGTAGCAACCCGGTCTCCATGGCTCATCCACACATCCAACAGACCGTACCCCTCTGGCGAGGTATGATCTTCAATATCTTTTAACAGTGCCGTATGACCACGGGCACGAACTTGTGCATAACCATATTCGTGGTGGTCTGCACTCTCTGTTTCACCACCCAACTGTGCAGCCATAGTCTGCATGCCATAGCAGATCCCCAACACTGGAACCCCCAGATCAAATATAAGCTGAGGTGCCCTTGGCGTATCTTCATCCGTGGTTGACTCCGGACCACCGGACAAAATGACTCCCTTCGGGGCAAATGTACGAATCATCTCCTCTTCCACATCATAGGGATAAAGTTCGCAATAGACCCCCGCTTCACGTACACGTCGTGCGATCAACTGGGTGTACTGCGAACCAAAGTCGAGGATCAGGATTCGATCACTATGGATATCAAGACTCATCAATTTATTCCAATAATTTTCAAGAGTGATTCAGGGGGCCTTTAGCTGGAGAGCCGTGGTTTATACACGATAGTTTGGTGCTTCTTTAGTGATACTGACATCATGAACATGGCTTTCAACCATACCCGCTCCGGTTACGCGGACAAATTCCGGTTTAGTCCGCATCTCTTCAAGAGTTGCACAACCGGTATATCCCATACTGGAACGCAACCCCCCCATCATCTGGTGCACAATGGTTGACATGGCCCCCTTGTATGGGACGCGTCCTTCAATACCTTCAGGTACCAGTTTTTCAACATTACCACTATTTTCCTGGAAATAGCGGTCACTTGAGCCTTTCTGCATGGCACCTAATGACCCCATCCCTCGGTATGACTTATAGGAACGCCCCTGATAGAGTTCTACTTCACCCGGTGCCTCTTCAGTGCCCGCCAACATTCCACCCACCATAATGGCATGTGCGCCCGCCACAATCGCCTTGGACATATCTCCAGAGTAACGAATTCCACCATCTGCGATAGCCGGCACTCCTGTCCCCTCAAGTGCCTTTGCCACATTGGCGACCGCAGTAATCTGGGGTACACCAACACCTGCCACAATTCTTGTAGTACAAATGGAACCAGGACCAATACCCACCTTGACGGCATCCGCACCGGCAGCCACCAGATCCTTCGCGGCAGCCCCTGTTGCGATATTTCCACCAATGACCTGAATTTGCGGGAAATTGTCTTTAACCCAGCGAACCCTGTCCAGTACGCCTTGAGAGTGTCCATGTGCTGTATCTACAACCACAATATCTACACCGGCTTCAGCCAATGCCAATACACGCTCTTCAGTATCAGCTCCGGTACCCACTGCAGCACCAACCCGCAGACGCTCTTGATCATCCTTACAGGCATCGGGTTTATCGGTTGCTCTCTGAATATCCTTGACAGTCACCATGCCACGCAGCTCAAACTGCTCATTCACGACCAGTACTTTCTCAATACGGTGCTCATGGAGTAACGCCTTAACCTCTTCTTTACTGGTCCCTTCCAAAACGGTAACCAGACGATCTTTTGGGGTCATGACGGTTGTCACCTTCTCATCCAGCCGAGTCTCAAACCTCAGATCACGACTGGTAACGATACCGACAAGATCACTGCCATCCACGACTGGAACGCCTGAAATCCCGTAGCGTTGTGTCAACTCAACCACTTCTCGAATCGTCGCAGAAGATGAGATAGTCACAGGGTCTGTCACTACACCACTCTCGAAACGTTTCACCTTCACAACCTCGCGTGCCTGTTGTTGAGGGGTCATATTTTTATGAATAATACCAATCCCACCCTCTTGAGCCAGTGCAATTGCAAGGCTTGATTCTGTTACGGTATCCATTGCAGCAGAAACTAGCGGAATATTAATCTCAATGTCACGCGTCAGGCGTGACCGAAGTGAGACCTGGGAAGGAATCACCGTTGAATGGGCGGGCAAAAGAAGGACATCATCAAAGGTAAGGGCTTGCTCAACAAGTCGCATAGCGTACTCCAAAAAGAGGGGCATAAATCGAGGCGCAAATTATAAATCGATCCGCAATTTAAGTCATTCAGCTTTCATGAATATTCCACCCCAAATATGGAAAAAATATGGATTAGGAACTCACTTCAGGGTTCCCGGTCTATAATAGCTCTATTCACATTTTTGATTGAAGGGCACTATTATGTATCTCAAGATGAATAAATTCACCAAACTTACCCCACTTTTTCTCGCCACCTCCTTGGTATGGGGTTCACAATCCATGGCTGAAGATACCTTTACAGACTGGGCTACCGTAACCCAAGTGACTCCAATCGAACGCCAATACACGATTCGAAAACCGGTCGAAAAATGTTGGAAAGAGACCGTACGTGTAGAACGTCAGGGAAAATCTGATGGCAGCATTACCAACGAGCTGATTGGTGGAATTTTAGGAGGAGTGGTCGGCAACCAGTTTGGCGGGGGACATGGTAAAGATGCAATGACCATTGCCGGTGCTGCCCTTGGGGCCTCTATTGCAAATGACCATGAGCGTTACCCAACACAATCCGCAGGTCGCTACAAAGAGGTGGAACGCTGTGAGACCATTTATGAGACAGAAGAGAAGACCGAGATCTCACACTACCGCGTCAGCTACCGCTATAACGGTCAAAGCTTCACCACAAAAATGGGATACCGACCCGATGAATCGATTCGCGTTAAAGTATCCGTAAGCCCCGCCCGTTCACGCTGACCCGATGCCATTAAACCGAAAAATCCTCTCGGTTTCTCAGCTGAACCGAGAGGCGCGTTTTATTCTGGAGAAAAATTTCTCCACACTCTGGGTTGAGGGTGAAATTTCTAACCTCTCCAGACCGGCATCTGGTCATATCTATTTCACACTCAAAGATCAGGACGCACAAATACGCTGTGCCATGTTTCGCAATCGACTTAACCACCTTCGTTTCAATCCTCAGAATGGTGAGCAAATAGCGCTTCGTGGCAGCATCAGTCTCTACGAGGCACGGGGTGATTACCAGTTAATCGCAGAGCATATGGAGGAGGCGGGAGAAGGGGCGCTTCAACGTGCCTACGAACAGTTAAAAAAGAGGCTGGAAGCAGAAGGTCTGTTCGATGAAAGTCATAAACAGCCGATACCCTCTCCCCCCAAACGGCTGGGATTAATCTCCTCCCCCAGCGGGGCCGCCATCCATGACATTCTCTCTGTGCTCAAGCGGCGTTTTCCAGCACTCCCTGTTACTCTTTATCCTACCGTGGTTCAGGGAGCAGATGCCCCCGCAAAAATCATCGCTGCTATAGCGCAAGCTCGAACCAGAGAGGAGTGCGATCTAATCATTCTGAGCCGTGGGGGTGGGTCAATGGAGGATTTATGGTGCTTCAATGATGAGGCTGTTGCTCAGGCAATTTACCACTGCAACATACCGATTCTCTCTGCCATCGGACATGAGACAGATTTCACCATTGCTGATTTTGTCTCAGATCTTCGTGCACCAACCCCCTCAGCTGCGGCAGAACTGATCTCTCCTGATCAGAGCGAATGGATCCACTCACTTCAGCAGCTGCAGCAGCGACTGCTGCGCCATCAAAAGAGAGAAATTGAAACTTTTTCACTACAGCTACATGCCCTTCAGAAACGGCTACGACACCCTGGAGAGCGCATGCAGCAAGTTTCACAACGCCTGGATGAGATGGAGCAACGGTTGCAACGGGCACAACAGGTATTGATTGATAAGAAGTCAGAAAAATTGCGGCAACTCCAGAAACAGCTTCAGCACAACACACCGGATAGTCAGATCAATCAGCTCAGAGGCCACCTCTACACGCAGACTCAACAACTCAAACTTGCAATACAGCACCAACTCCACCACCGCTCCACCCAACTTTCCGGGCTGGCGCATACGCTGGATGCACTTAGCCCACTGTTAACGCTGGCACGAGGTTATAGCATTACATTAAATGAACGTAGTGAAGCACTGCTCGATATTAAAACCGTACGTTGTGGTGACACCTTAGAGACTCGTCTTCACAAGGGTCACATTGTCAGTCAGGTTGTGTCGACCCGATCCAGATAGCTCCACACAAACAGTTACAACTATACTCTATGAAACCACACTGAGTAGTTGGGCAGGTGTAACCGGCATAGCCAGAATGGTGTCAACCGGGAATCGCCCCATCACCTGGTCCAGATAATATTTATCCTCCGGGTTATACAAGACAATAACCTGTGTATCGGGTAGTTTTCGTTGTATATGCGCAAGCATTGACTCTAAATTACTGACCCGATCACGGAAAGCGGGCTCATGGTAGAACTCCGCAACCACTACAGAGGGACTTTTCTTTTTCAGGAAGGAGATCGCCTTGCGCATCTGATGCTCAATCTGAATCTGGTAGTGACTCTCTTGTAGGCCACGAATCAGCTCAGGGTAGACCCCATATTCAATAACAAACAGCAGCTGATGTGCTGAACTACTCATAGATTGATCCATTACACGGATTACTCACTCAATGCGTAGATACCCGGCATATTTCTCAAATACCCTTTGTAATCCATTCCAAAGCCAAACACATAACGATCCGGTACGGTCAGGGCATTAAAATCTGAAGGCTCAGCAATCTTCCGGTCGTGCAATTTTGTAACCAGGGTAACCGTAACAACCTCTTTGGCTCCCTGTTCACCACACCACTGTGATAGTGCATGAAGTGTCCCTCCTTCATCATGGATATCATCCACGATCACCACGGTACGCCCACTCAATCCAATGCGTGGACGTGCAATCCACTCCAGTGCTCCACCACTCAGCGCTTCTCCATAGCGTGTAGCATGGATGTAGTCCACCTGTAATGGGAAATCAAGCCGGGTTAACAGATAACCCATGGGAATGACAGCCCCGTTCATCACCGTTAATAACAGCGGGTGTTGGTCTGCAATACGTACACTGAGCGCTGCAGCCATCTTATCCAGCGCTTTCATCACCTGTTGCTGACTCCATAGGCAGTCAGCCTCTTCACGCACCTGTGCCACCTCATTCAGTGAAACACTACTCATAACTCCATCTCCTCTGTATGGGCTTCAATTAATCGTTGCACCAGTGTGACTGCATTTTTCCATTCCGTGCTCTGTAACAACGTCGAACGATCCATCGTAGATCGACCATGAAGTCGTAGCAAACGCGCAGTACCCAGTGGATTGGCATGCTCAGGCAGCGACTCCAAAACCTCAATAGCGTGTGCCCTATGGTTACAAACCAGTACCATATCACACCCCGCCTCCAGTGCCGCCGCCGCTCGTTGCGGATACCCCCCCACTTTTCCAGCCCCTTCCATACTGAGGTCATCACTGAAGATGGTGCCATTAAAACCCAACTGACCCCGTAAAACCTCCTGTAGCCAGAACCTTGAGAAGCCAGCGGGGTTATTCGGGTCAATTGCACGGTAATAGACATGTGCTGGCATGATTCCCTCCAGCCCATAAGAGACCATTCGCTCAAAGGGGATGAGGTCGTCAACTTGAAGATCTGCAAAAGAGCGTTCATCCACCGGCACATCCACATGTGAATCGGCGGTAACCCCACCATGCCCCGGAAAATGTTTTCCAACCGCCCCCATCCCTGCCTGGTGCATCCCTCGCATCCAACTTTGGGCAAGGGCGGAAACTACCTCTGGTTGTCGATGAAACGCACGACTTCCAATCACTCCGCTCACTCCGTGTGAGAGGTCCAGCACCGGGGCAAAGCTGAAGTCTACGCCACAACTCAACAGCTCGGCAGCCATCAGCCAGCCAATCGACTCTGACATATGGTGTGCCAACAATTGATTTTTTTCAAACTGATGACCAATTGATGCCATTGCAGGAAGCTCAGTAAACCCTTCTCTGAAACGCTGTACCCGCCCGCCCTCTTGATCTACTGCAATCAGAAGTTTTGGTGTACGAATCGCATGAATGGCACTGCAGAGCTGAGTCAACTGTTCAGGGTCATGGTAATTTCTACTGAAGAGAATCACCCCTCCAACCCTGGGATCTGCTAACAGTTCACGCTCTTCCTGCGAAAGCTCCGGGCCATCCAGATCAACCATCAAAGGACCTAAACTCATTTTCTATTCCTCAATTAATACCGATGTACCACGTTCCACCTGATCAAACAGAGCGATGAGATCGTGATTATGCATACGAATACAGCCATGAGAACGTGGAATACCCATCGGCTCACTCTCCGGGGTACCGTGGATATAGATCAGGCGTCGCAAGGTATCAACCTCCCCTCCACGATTCAGGTTGATCTTATCTCCGCTCAACCAGAGAATTCGGCTGAGAATCCAGTCCCTGTCAGGAAATTGTGCTGCCAGTGCCTCACTATAGATCTCACCTGTGGCACGACGTCCAACAAAAACCGTGTTGATTGCACTCCCCGCACCAATCTTGAGACGAATATGGTGATGCCCCCGTGGCGTACAGCCACTTCCAAACTGCTCACCTGCACCATTGCGGGCAGTTGAAACAGAATAATGGGTTAGCAGGTTCTCATTGTTAAAGAGGGTTAACTGCTGATCCGCAATAGAGATGCGTACCTCCACTGGCAATGGTCAGCGCCTCTAATCTCTGAAATTATCAAACTGAAGAGGTACCGACAGGCTCTCTTCACGCAGCAGTGACATCACAGCCTGCAGGTCATCCCGTTTTTTGCCGGTCACCCGCACCTTCTCACCCTGAATGGCCGCCTGCACCTTGATTTTTGACCCTTTGATCAGCTTCACAATCTGCTTGGCGGTCGTAGTATCAATCCCCTGAACCAGTTTAACGGGTTGTCTGGCCTCACTGACATTACTCTCAACCTCACCAGGCTCCAGCGAGTCTGCATCCACACCACGTTTGGCCAGTTTTCCTCGCAGGACATCCATCACCTGGGTGAGCTGAAACTCATTATCTGCTTTTAATAGAATCCCACCATCCTCTTCTGAAATGGCAGCCCCCGTCCCTTTCAGGTCAAAACGGTTACTGATCTCGCGACTGGCTTGATCAACAGCATTGGTCACCTCATGAAGGTCAACCTCGGAAACGGTATCAAATGAAGGCATGGTTACTCCTGGAAATAGACAAATAGTAGGTTGTCTCTATTGTAACGATTCAGTGTGAGGTTTGCCTAATCAACAACAGCAAACCCGTGTAAATCTACTCTGTGACTCACCGATGAGATCACTATGCCAGCTGATCATCCGCCACATGGTAGGTTGGGTCTTCCAGCATATTGACCTCTACCAGGTCTCCTGCCTTATGCAGCAGGATTCGACACTCTGAACTTAGGTGACGCAGATGAAGCTGCTTTCCGGCACGCAGATACTTCTCTGCCAGGGTATCAATTGCTTCAATGGCCGAGTGATCTGCAACTCGTGAATTTTTGAATTCAATGATCACCTCATCCGGGTCATTTTGAGGGTTAAACAGGTCCAGAAAATTCTTTACCGATCCAAAGAAGAGTGGTCCGTTAAGTTCATAGATGCGCGTGCCATCCTCTTCATCGCGTTGATCTACATTGATATGGCTGGCATGTTCCCAGGCAAAAATCAGTGCAGAAACAATTACACCAACAATCACTGCAATCGCAAGGTCTGTTGCAACCGTTACCCCTGAAACCAGTATCAACACGAAGGCATCTTTGGTCGGAATCTTGTTCATGATGCGGAAACTGGACCACTCAAAAGTACCCAATACCACCATGAACATCACGCCAACCAGAGCAGCCATTGGAATCATCTCAATCAGGCTGGAGGCAAAGAGGATAAAACTGAGCAGGAACAGTGCGGCAGCAATACCGGATAGACGCTCCCTTCCACCCGAGTTGACGTTGATCATACTCTGCCCAATCATTGCACACCCCCCCATCCCGCCAAACAGGCCGGTTACGCTATTGGCAATCCCCTGACCGACACACTCACGGTTCCCTTGACCACGCGTATCTGTTACCTCATCAATCAGTGTTAAAGTTAACAGTGACTCAATCAACCCCACTGCAGCCAAAATCACTGCATAAGGGAAGATAATGTAGAGAGTCTCCCAACTGAATGAGACCATGGGTATATGGAAAGATGGAAACCCGCCTTCAATAGAAGCGAGATCCGCAACCCGCTTGGTATCCAAATCCAATCCGATCACTGTAAATGAGACCACCAAAATCGCAGCCAGTGATGCGGGAAAGGCTCCTGTCAGCTTAGGCAGGTAGTGAATAATCATCATGGTCAGTATGATCAGGCCACCAAACAGCATCAGCTCACTCCCTCCCATCCAGCTCATCTCACCATCCGCAGCGGAAAATTGAAAATGTTGTAGCTGTGCAAGGAAAATCACAATCGCCAATCCATTCACAAAGCCCAGCATCACCGGATGGGGCACAATCCGTATATATTTACCCAGTCGCATCAACCCCACGCTGATCTGAATCAAACCTGTCAACACAACGGCTGCAAACAGATATTCAACACCGTGCTGTGCAACCAGTGAAACCATCACCACGGCCATCGCACCCGTTGCGCCCGATATCATCCCTGGACGACCACCAAAAATGGCGGCCAATAACCCCACCATAAAGGCTGCATAGAGCCCAACCAGCGGCTCCACCCCAGCCACAAAGGAGAATGCAACAGCCTCTGGAACCAGTGCCAGTGCAACCGTTAACCCGGAGAGAACCTCATTTTTAAAACAGACACTGCTGCTGCAGCCCACTTGGAACATGGTCAATCCTTAGCTGATTTATATTAATAGAAAAGCCCGACACAGTGGTGACGGGCTTCTGGCTATTCTGAAGGTTGCCCCCTCAGATACATTAGAATTTAATTATACAGCAAACCGACAACAAATCCTCACGAGTTTGTCTTCTTGCGCTGTTTACGCTTGGGTGTTGTCCCTGATTGATGTTTTCCCTGAGGTTTAGACTTAGGTTTGGATTTGGGTTTGGATTTGGGTTTGGATTT
>DUYW01000052.1 GCA_013349825.1 Gammaproteobacteria bacterium
GATTTTGTCATCATTTGAGGCGAATAGTTCCACTATTTAACGAAAAGGATGGGTAAATATGGCCAAATTCAGCTTTTCCGCAGTAGGCTCTCTATTCTCGGACAGCCACCTAGCTTGGTTGCGTAGTGGTGATAGAATTGTTTTAACATCGGAAGTAAGGAGCGCTCACTCTCTATTCGTAGGCAAATCTCGAATGGTAGATGTCAGGAAGAGCATGGATACCCTTGTAACAGGAAATGGATATGACAGACTCAGAAAAAAGACCCATCTATCTGGATAACTCTGCCACAACCCCGGTAGACCCCCGCGTGGCTGAGGTGATGATGCAATTTCTCACAGCAGATACTAAATTTGGTAACCCGGCATCAAAGTCTCATGCCTATGGGTGGGAGGCGGAAGAGGCGGTAGAGAGGGCCCGTAGAGAAGTGGCTGAGCTGATTGGGGCAGATCCCAAAGAGGTGATCTGGACTTCGGGAGCCACAGAATCAGATAATCTGGCAATCAAAGGGATTGCCCATTTCTACCACAAAAAAGGTAAACACATCGTTACCTCGGCTATTGAGCACAAAGCAGTACTGGATAGCTGTCGTCAACTGGAACGGGAGGGGTACGAGGTGACCTATCTGGAACCAGAGTCCAATGGACTGATTGATCTGGATAAACTCACGGCAGTATTGCGTGATGACACCATTCTGGTCTCCATTATGCACGTTAATAATGAAATTGGTGTGGTGCAGAATCTGCAAGCGATTGGCAAGATCACCCGTGAGAAGAAGATCTTTTTCCACTCTGATGCGGCACAGAGTGCTGGCAAAGTGGCGATTGACGTCAATGCAATGAATATTGACCTGATGTCTTTTTCGGCCCATAAAATTTATGGTCCCAAAGGAATGGGCGCGCTCTATGTACGCCGCAAGCCACGTGTACGCCTGGAGGCGCAGATGCATGGTGGAGGTCATGAGCGAGGTATGCGTTCTGGTACACTGCCGGTACACCAGATTGCAGGGATGGGAGAGGCATTTCGTATTGCGCGTGAGGAGATGGCTTCTGAGAAGGTTCGACTGGAAGCGTTGCGTGACCGTTTCCTGAAGGGTATTGAAGAGATGGAGGAGGTCTATGTGAATGGAGACCTGCAGCAGCGCGTACCGGGTAACATCAATGTCAGTTTTAACTTTGTAGAAGGTGAATCGTTGATGATGGCTATTAACCGTCTGGCGGTCTCTTCCGGTTCTGCCTGTACCTCATCGAGTCTGGAACCTTCTTACGTACTGCGTGCGATTGGGCGCAATGATGAGTTGGCACATAGCTCTATCCGTTTTACCTTTGGGCGATTTACTACGGAGTCAGAGGTCGATGAGGCTGTCTCTCTGGTGAAAGAGAAGGTAGAGAAGTTGCGTGCGCTCTCACCGTTGTGGGATATGTACAAGGATGGAATCGATCTCTCGACGGTTCAGTGGGCAGCACATTAACAGGAAAATTTTCGATGGCAATCACAATGACTGTACCCGCAGCAGAGCGGGTAAAAGCCTTTCTCGATAATCGAGGCACCGGGATCGGACTGCGTTTGGGGGTAAAAACCTCGGGCTGTTCCGGTATGGCCTACATCATTGAGTTTGTCGATGAGCTGGAAGAAGAGGATCAGGTTTTTGAGTGTGAGGGGGTTAAAGTGATTGTGGACCCCAAAAGCATGGTCTATCTGGATGGGACTGAGTTAGATTATGGCAAAGAGGGGCTTAATGAAGGGTTCAAATTCAATAATCCAAACGTCAAGAATAGTTGTGGTTGTGGTGAAAGTTTCACCGTTTAGGGTACTGTTTCAAACTTTATACGATGGATCTGAGTTCTAACTATTTTGAGTTGTTTGGACTTCCTCAGAAATATGAGGTTGACCGCACACAGCTCTCTGAAAAATACCGTATGTTACAACAGCAATTTCATCCGGACCGTTTTGTGAATGGCTCGGAGCAGGAGCGTCGCCTCTCGTTACAGATGGCCTCGCGGATTAATGAGGGAAGTCGGGTGCTACGGGACCCCATTGCGCGAGCACGATACTTGTTGGAGTTGGAGGGTGTTGATCTTGGAACAGATAGCCAGACTCTGCGTGATCCTGAGTTTTTGATGGAGCAGATGGAGTTGCGTGAGACGTTGGAAGCTGCCCGGCAGGGGAGTGATCCCACTGCTGAACTGGATCAGTTTACAGAGCAGATGGATAGACGTATTGCCAATTATGGAGCAATTTTCTCAACGCAGTGGCAGAATAACAGTGAACAGGCACATATTACCGTGCAGCAGATGCAGTTTTTTTCTAGACTGGCTCATCAGGCAGAGTCAATGGCAGATGATCTGATTTAGATCTCTAATAAATTACTGAGAACCGTTTAAGTAAGGTATTCATCAATAATGGCGCTATTACAAATTTCAGAGCCGGGGCAATCGGCCGCTCCTCATCAGCACCACTTAGCGGCTGGGATTGATTTGGGGACGACCAACTCTCTGATTGCCACCGTACGTAGTGGGGTTGCAGAGACACTTGCAGATCATCAGGGAACCCATATTCTTCCCTCAGTGGTTCGTTACCGGATAGCTGGAGAGCCACCCATAGTAGGTACGGCTGCACTGGCCGCGTCTATAGAGGACCCGCTCAATACGCTCGCCTCAGTGAAGCGCATCATCGGCAAGAGTGCCGAAGAGCTCAGTTCCATACCCGGACAGTACCCCTATCAGTTTGCCGAGAGTGACAGTGCGGTCCCTAAAATTGAGACCATTGCCGGTGCCGTGACCCCAATAGAGGTTTCAGCAGAGATACTCAGCGTGCTGCAGCAGCGTGCAGTGGAGAGTATGGGTGGAGAGTTGGAAGGGGTGGTGGTGACTGTGCCCGCCTATTTTGATGATGCACAGCGGCAGGCAACCAAAGATGCTGCCAAATTGGCAGGGCTTCATGTCTTGCGTCTGTTGAATGAGCCGACTGCCGCAGCGGTGGCTTATGGCCTCGATAGCCAACCTGAAGGGATTCATGCAATCTATGATTTTGGTGGAGGCACCTTTGATATCTCTATTTTACGTCTCACCAAGGGGGTTTTTGAGGTGCTCTCTACCGGGGGAGATGCGGTATTGGGTGGGGATGACATGGATCATCAGCTTGCGCAGTGGATGGGGCAGCAGATGGGGATCGATCAGCCACTAGAGGAGAACCCCTCTCAGCTTAAATACCTTTTGAGTGAGGCGCGTAGAGCCAAGGAGCAGTTATCGACAGCAGCTGAAATTTCACTGCACCTGAAATTTGGAGCCTTTGACTGGCAAGGGCTGTTTTCACTGCAGCAACTTAACCAGCTGATTGAGCCGGTGGTGCAGCGCACCCTGCGGATCGTCCGTCGTGCGTTGCGTGATGCCAATATTGAGAAAGATGAGGTCTCCGAGGTGGTGTTGGTGGGTGGTTCTACTCGCGTACCTCTGGTTGCTCAACAGGTTGAGGCATTCTTTGGCAGAGCTCCACTACAGGGGATTGACCCGGAACGTGTTGTGGCAGTTGGTGCTGCGATTCAGGCCGATATTCTGGTCGGTAACAAAAAAGATGGGGAACTGCTGTTACTGGATGTGACACCGCTCTCTCTGGGGCTGGAGATCATGGGGGGCATGAGTGAAGTGGTGATTCCGAGAAATACCACCATTCCCGTTGCCCGCGCCCAGGACTTTACCACCTTCAAAGATGGGCAGACTGCGATGTCGCTCCATGTGCTGCAGGGGGAACGGGAGATGGTTGAAGATAACCGTTCACTGGCTCGCTTTGAACTGCGTGGTATTCCGCCGATGGTGGCAGGTGCAGCCCGTATTCGTGTCACCTTTCAGGTGGATGCAGATGGCCTGCTCTCAGTCTCTGCCCGCGAAGAGGTCAGCGGAGTACAGGCAGAGATTGAGGTGCGGCCCTCTTATGGATTGAGTGATGGTGAAGTGGAAGGGATGTTGAAAGACTCCTACCGCTTCGCCGAGTCGGATCGTGATGCGCGCATGCTGCGTGAACAGCAGGTGGAGGCGAGTCGTACCATTGAGGCAATGGAGGCTGCCCTGGATAAGGATGGAGAGGAGCTGCTCAATGCTGCAGAACTCGGTAAGTTGATGCAGATGATTGAAGAGTTGAGAGAGATGAGATCCTCTGAAGATTCTCGTGCTATTGAGAAGAAAATTGAACAGGTAAACAGTGAGAGTGAGTTCTATGCTGCTCGCCGAATGGATCAGTCAGTGCAACAGGCACTCTCTGGTAAGAGCGTAGAGGAGATCTCACCATGACTCAAATTATTGTATTGCCTCATGAAGAACTTTGTCCTGAAGGGGCCGCTTTTGAAGCAGAGCCGGGAACCTCAATTCTGGATGCGATGCTGGAAAATCAGATTGATCTTGAACACGCTTGTGAAAAGAGCTGTGCCTGTACCACCTGTCACTGTTATGTGCGTGAGGGGGGGGAGTCACTGAATGAGAATGATGAAGTGGAAGATGATCTGCTCGATAAAGCGTGGGGACTGGACCCGGACTCACGCCTCAGTTGTCAGGCACTGGTGGCAGATGAAGATTTGGTGGTTGAGATCCCAAAATATACCATTAACATGGTCTCAGAGAGTCATTGATAGCTGCTGGTAGTCACTGTATTCAATACAATGCTGTAACTGTTCAGATTGAAGCTGAACAGTTACCAGAACAATTATTAAGGAAGTCATCATGGATCTACGTTGGACCGATGTGCAGGATATCGCGATTGAGCTGGACGAGGCTTATCCAGATCAAGATCCATTAACAATCAATTTTGTTGATCTGCAGCAGAAGGTGGTTGGGATCGAAGGGTTTGATGATGATCCTGATCGTGGGGGTGAGAAGGTGCTTGAAGCAATCCAGATGGCCTGGATTGAGGAGCGTGAGTAGTATTTAGAGCTTCCTTAATAGGGCGTGTTTCATGTATCATGCGCCCACCTTATGCCCATTCGGTAGGCGTAACATCATTCAGTCAACCTTGACGGTCGTCTGTACTGATCCCCGATAACACCCCCCCACTCTGTACCGTAGCATGGTTTAAAGCCGTGCCAGGTTGGGATCAAGAGAGAACAAACATGTCTTTTGAAAAACTAGGCCTTTCGGCTGAACTTCTGCGTGCGCTTGAAAAACAGGGTTATAGTGAACCTACCCCGATTCAGAAACAGGCGATCCCGGTGATTCTTCAGGGTAGAGATATTCTTGCCGGGGCACAAACCGGTACTGGAAAAACTGCTGGATTTACCTTACCGATGCTGGAGCTGTTGCACGAGCATGCCCAGGGTAAGGGTCGCCGCCCGGTACGTGCACTGGTTTTAACGCCGACACGGGAACTGGCCGCACAGGTAGGGGAGAGTGTAGCGAATTATGGACGCTATCTGCCGCTACGCTCTGCGATTATCTTTGGAGGCGTCAAGATTAATCCGCAGATTGAAAAGTTACGACGCGGGGTTGATGTTTTGGTGGCAACTCCGGGACGCCTGCTGGACCATGCGCAACAGAAGACAGTGGATCTCTCCCATATCGAGTTGTTGGTTCTGGATGAGGCAGATCGCATGTTGGATATGGGATTTATTCATGATATCCGTCGAGTGATTAAGTTGATGCCCAAAGATCGACAGAATCTCCTCTTTTCGGCGACCTACTCGCAGAAAATAAAACAGTTGGCAAGTGGCCTGCTGCACGACCCGGAGATGATTGAGGTGGCACGTCAGAATACGGCTGCAGAGACGGTAGATCAAGTGGTCTACAAGGTCGACAAATTACGAAAACGTGAACTGCTTTCAGAGCTGATCGGTGCCAATAACTGGCAACAGGTTCTGGTCTTTACCCGCACCAAACATGGCGCCAACCGTTTGGCACAACAGTTGGAGAAGGATGGGTTGACTGCAGCAGCGATTCACGGAAACAAGAGCCAGGGAGCACGTACCCGGGCGTTGGCCGGTTTTAAACAGGGAGCAGTCCGGGTTCTGGTAGCAACCGATATTGCGGCACGAGGACTCGATATCGATCAACTACCCCATGTGGTTAACTATGAATTACCCAATGTGCCGGAGGACTATGTTCACCGTATTGGACGTACCGGTCGTGCCGGGAACGAGGGGGAAGCACTGTCGCTTGTCTGTGTCGATGAGTTAGGCTTGTTGAAAGATATTGAGCGTCTGTTGAAAAGAGATATTCCGGTGCAGGCGGTATCCGGCTATGAGGTGGATCCGTCCATTGCTCCCGAACCGATCCAGAAAGGTAAGGGGAGGCAGCAACCGAAAAGGGGCGGCGCTGGAAAACGTAAACCAACCCGTAAGGGGAAGGGGGAAAATGAGTCAACAGGCAGTGGTGGAGATGCCAAAAAGAGACATAGACGTCGAACAAAGCCCTCTTCTGGTGGTGCACGACCACATTCATAAAAAGGAAATAATCGGAACAGACAGGGAGAAAGAGATTGATCCCAGGATTTCATCTCCGTATAATCCGCGCTCCGGGATCTTGGATGATATCGTGTTCAAAACCCCTCCTTGCCTGCATGGAAGTCACTATTCTTCTTTCAGGTTACTAATCCATAAGGAAAATTAGATGAAGCATTACGAAGTAGTATTTATGGTCCATCCAGATCAGAGTGATCAGGTTGAGACAATGGTTGAGCGTTATCGCGCAGTGATAGAGGGTGATGGTGGAAAGATCCACCGTCTTGAGGATTGGGGACGTCGCCAGCTGGCTTACTCCATCAATAAGATCCACAAGGCACACTATGTATTGATGAATATTGAGTGTGGTGTGAGTGCTCTGAATGAACTCTCAGGTCTGTTCAAATTTAATGATGCAGTTATTCGTAATCAGATACTCTCCATGAAAAGAGTTCCAGAGGGGCAATCTGCAATGTTGACCAATATGGAGAAAGAGTCAGGCCGTAAAGATAAGCGTCCAGACACTCGTCGAGAGGGGCATTCTGATTCAGCACCAGCACCAGCAGCAGCGGCACCCGCAGCTACTGCAGAAGCCCCAGCAGCAGCGGCGGCACCCGCAGCTACTGCAGAAGCCTAATACGATTAACTCTAAATAATTAAAAGCGAGATTTAACCATGGCACGCTATTTTCGTAGAAGAAAATTTTGTCGATTCAGCATGAAAGATGCACCAGCAATCGACTATAAAGATGTAGAACTGTTGAAAGAGTTTATCTCTGAGACCGGCGCAATTATCCCCTCCAGAATCACCGGGACTAAATCCCGTTACCAGCGTCAGTTGGCCACTGAGATTAAGCGCGCACGTTATCTGTCTCTACTGCCTTATTCAGACGCGCATGATCGCTAGTTTTCAGTGAACACCTGCTTTGAGATGGCAGGGGTCATTTGAAAATTTACTGCTGATTCAAGCACATCTACTGTGCGAAAGTTTGTTGAATATGTGATGCGCAGTCGCCCTCATGCAATGGGGGCGACTGCGTTGCTTGCGTTTTTAACCCTGGTATTTCCTCCGGTTGGATACATGACGGGTGCGGTGACTGGACTGGTCACTTTACGGCATGGTGCGGTGGAGGGGCTGGTGACGCTGCTGGGTGGTCTTGCCATTGCAATGGTGATGCACAGCCTCAGTGGTGGTCATGAGTTGTCCGTGGCATTGATGGCGCTGTTTTGGCTGCCGGTATGGGTGATCGCTACCCTGCTGCGCTCCTCTCAGTCTTTGAGGGTAGCCTTTCAGGTGGCAGCACTGTTTGGGGTGACTGCGCTCTTTGTTTTCTATCTGATTTCAGAGGGGACCCCGGCGCTCTGGTGGCAAGAGGTGGTGCAAAATCTGTTTGAGAATGAGCAGAGTGCGCTGGGTGATCAGGCAGGTGAAATGCTGCTCGACTCTCGTCTTGCTGAGGTACTCTCCGGAGTGATGGCGGCAGGTTTTTTTCTGGGGTTGGTCTCCATGTTGATGCTGGCGCGTGGTTGGCAAGCGATGCTTTACAATCCGGGAGGGATGAAGACAGAGTTTCTGGCGTTGCAGTTAGGAAGGAATTCAGTGTTATTGGGGTTGGTGGTGATGGTTCCGGGGCTGTTGATGGGGGATGGGGTGCCGGCTATGGTGCCTGACTTGATCCAGATCTGGATGACCCTGTTTATGATCCAGGGGATTGCGGTTGCACACGCAGTGTTGGATCACCGCTTTAAAGGGCAGAAAGGGTGGATTTTTGCCCTCTATACAGCCACACTTTTTACCCCGCTCGGTTTTGTGGTGACCATGGTAGGTGTTACCGATGCATGGATTAACTACCGTAAACAGTTGATCCGTAGTCCAGAATAATGATGAGTGGCTTGCTTCTCTGCCATTTTCAAAGAGAGCTTAAAGAGATAGAAGGAATATAAAATGGATGTGATCCTGCTTGAAAAAGTGGCTAACCTGGGAAGTCTCGGGGACAAGGTCTCAGTTAAACCTGGTTATGCGAGAAATTACTTGCTGCCACAGGGTAAGGCCAAGTCTGCTACAGCAAAAAACCTAAAAGAATTTGAAGAGAGGCGTGCAGAGCTGGAGCGTAATGCAGCTGAGGTGTTGGCGACAGCGCAAGCGCGTGCAGAGCAGTTAGCGGCGCTGAAGTTGGAAATTGCACACCAGGCCGGTGAAGAGGGGAAACTCTTTGGTTCTGTAACGGGTGCAGAAATTTCTAAATGTATTACGGATGCGGGTGTTGGAGTGGCCAAGAGTGAAATTCGCCTTCCAAATGGCCCACTGCGTGAGTTGGGTGACCATGAGGTGGCGATCCATCTTCACACAGATGTCACTACCCATGTAACCATCAGTGTAGTTGCTGAAGAGTAGTGTAGAGCCTGAATGGTTTCAGTCTAAAACCTGAAAACAGTCCATGGACTCGTAATAATGGCCCCTTCCATGCTGGAACTGGGGCCATTTTTTTGCCACAAAACGGCAAGTTTTTGTGCACTGTATTGTTGCTCTTGCGGCAAAATACACTCTGTATCAGGAATACGCTACGGTATACTCTGATGCTGATTTCGATGAACTGACTGGATTTTCATGTCTGACCCCTCTCTTAAAGTTTCCCCCCATAACGTTGAAGCGGAGCAGTCGGTGCTCGGTGGCTTGATGTTGGACAATAACAGTTGGGATATTGTCTCTGACCTGGTGGTGGAAGAGGACTTCTATCGTGCAGATCATCGCTTGATTTTCCGTTCGATTGCCAGCCTGTCGGAAGAGAGTAAACCCTTTGATGTCATAACGCTGACGGAGTGGCTGGAGAGTCGCAAAGAGGCAGAAAGCGCAGGTGGGCTGGCCTACCTTGGCTCCCTGGCAAAAAATACACCGAGTGCAGCCAATATTCGTCACTATGCCGATATTGTGCGTGAGCGCTCCGTGTTGCGTAGCCTGATTACCGTCGCCAACCAGATTGCAGACTCAGCCTTTAATACCGAAGGGCGCAAGGCTGCAGAGATCCTTGATGATGCTGAGCGACTGGTGTTTCATATCGCTGAGCAGGGGAGCCGCAATCAGAAAGGGTATGAGGATATGCAGACCCTGTTGGCCCGTGCGGTTGATAAGATCGACGAACTCTATAACTCAAAAGCAGGGAGCGTCACGGGGATTGCAACCGGCTTTTCAGACTTTGATCGGAAAACCACCGGCCTGCAGAATTCGGATCTAATTATTGTAGCCGGGCGCCCAGCGATGGGAAAAACCTCTTTTGCCATGAACATTGCAGAAAATGCTGCAGTTCGTGAAGGAAAGTCGGTGGCTGTTTTCAGTATGGAGATGTCCGGTGAGCAGTTGGCGACCCGTATGATCTCATCACTTGGGCGGATCAACTCCAACAAGGTACGAACCGGACAGTTGGATGAGGATGATTGGCAGTACCTGATCAAGGCAGTTGAAAAACTCAACCAGAGTAAGATCTTTATTGATGATACCCCGGCCTTAACACCTACTGAACTCCGTTCCAGAGTACGGAGAATTGCACGGGCACATGGTCTCGACCTGATTGTGATTGACTATCTGCAGTTAATGCAGGGTTCAGGTAAATCGGCTTCTGAAAATCGCGCTACAGAGATTTCTGAGATTTCGCGCTCGCTCAAGGCGATGGCAAAAGAGATGAATGTACCGGTGATTGCACTCTCTCAGCTCAACCGTTCTCTGGAGTCACGTCCCAACCGTCGTCCGGTGATGTCTGATCTGCGTGAATCGGGGGCAATCGAGCAAGATGCAGACATCATTGTCTTCATCTATCGGGATGAGGTCTATAACGAAGAGAGCCCTGACCGTGGTGTTGCAGAGATTATTCTCGGTAAACAGCGACATGGATCAATTGGTACCGTCAAAGTGGCCTTCCAGGGAGAATTTACCCGCTTTGATAATTTGGCTCCCAGCTATATGACTCCACCGCCCGGTGGTTATGAATGAGTCGTCTGGTTACGGCCACCATTGATACTGCAGCACTGCAACACAATCTGCAGCAGGTGAGAAAACAGCTCTCAGCCGATGTCCGGGTAGTTGCGGTGATTAAGGCAGATGGCTACGGACATGGATTGGTTACCGTGGCGCACGCCTTGTATCAGGCAGAACTTTATGCCGTTGGATGTCTGGATGAGGCGGCGCAACTTCGTAAAGCCTCGATTGAAAAGCCGATCCTGTTATTGGAAGGGTTTGAAGGCCGGGAAGAGCTGCAGGCCATTGCGCAACTGCAACTGCAGACCGTGATCCACTCAGAACAGCAGTGGCAACTACTGAATACAACGATATTGCCACAACCCATTACAATTTGGTTGAAGGTGGATACGGGTATGCATCGTCTGGGGTTTACACCACAACGTGCGGAGCAGTTGTTGCCTCTTTTAGAGGGGCACCCTTCTGTTGAGCAGGTGGTACTCATTTCTCACTTCGCCAATGCAGATCATATAGAACACCCCCTGAACCAGCGGCAGCAACAGGCCTTCAGCCATTGTTGCGCTCAATCTTCAAGCGCTCGCAGCTTCTCTAATTCAGCAGCACTGCTGACCCGTTCGGCCGCTCATTTTCAATTTGTCCGTCCTGGAATCATGCTCTATGGAAGTTCACCTCTGCAGGGACAGAGTGCAGCCTCTCTGGGGTTAAAACCGGCGCTGACACTACAGGCACCGTTAATAGCCATTCAAACCATAGAGCCGGGCGCTGCGGTTGGGTATGGTTCCAGTTGGCAGGCGCAGCGTGAAACCCGTTTGGGGGTTGTGGCAATTGGTTATGGTCACGGTTATCCACGGAGATTGCCTTCAGGAACACCGGTCTTGATCCGGGGGCAGAGAGTACCCCTGGCAGGGCGAGTTTCGATGGATATGATGACCGTGGATTTGACAGCGTTGCCAGAGGCGATTGTGGGGGATCTGGTGACCTTGTGGGGGGAGGGGCTGCCGGTGGATGAGATTGCACAGCAGGCGAGCACAATCTCATATGAACTCCTTTGTCAGCTGACTTCCAGAGTGGAGCGTATTGCACAGTAACCTATGGCCAAGAACAAGATTGAATATGTCTGTACCGAATGTGGTGATGTATCACCCAAGTGGTCTGGACAGTGTGCAGCCTGCAAGGGGTGGAACTGTTTAACCGAGGTGGTTGCAGCAGCAGCGAGCAAAGGTGGAGGCCGTTTCGCCGGTTATGCGGGTGAACAGGCCAAGGTGGTTAACCTTGGTGAAGTGAATGTGATGACTGAGGCATTGAGTTCAACCGGTATCAGCGAGATGGATCGTGTACTGGGCGGTGGGCTGGTGCAGGGGTCAGTGGTACTGATCGGTGGAGACCCAGGGATCGGTAAATCTACATTGCTGCTACAGGTGATGGCAAAACTGGCGGGTGAAATGTCTGTTCTCTATGTCAGTGGTGAGGAGTCTGCTCAACAGATTTCACTGCGCGCCCGGCGTCTCGAGATTGACCCCTCAAAACTGGATCTGTTGACAGAGACCCAGGTGGGGCAGGTATTGGCAACGGCACAGACGCTCAAACCCAGGGTGCTGGTGGTTGATTCGATTCAGACCATCTATACCGAAGAGTTACAGTCGGCTCCCGGTTCGGTAGCACAGGTACGTGAGAGTACGGCACGGCTGGTACGTTACGCCAAGCAGACGGGTACAGCAATTTTTCTGGTGGGCCACGTGACTAAAGAGGGGAGCCTGGCAGGACCACGGGTGCTGGAGCATATGGTTGATACGGTACTCTACTTTGAAGGGGAGAGTGGCAGCCGCTACCGGGTGATTCGCTCCATCAAGAACCGTTTTGGTGCAGTCAATGAGCTGGGTGTCTTTGCCATGACCGAGATGGGGCTCAAAGAGGTGACCAATCCATCCGCAATCTTTCTCTCCCGCCATGAAGAGGTGGTGCCGGGTACCGTAACACTGGTTACCCGTGAAGGGACGCGACCACTGCTGGTAGAGCTGCAGGCGCTGGTCGATGAGAGTCATCTGGGTAACCCCAGGCGGGTCACTATTGGTCTGGAGCAGAATCGTCTTGCGATGTTGCTCGCGGTGTTACATCGTCATGGTGGCGTGGCCAGCTATGATCAGGATGTCTTTATCAATGTTGTGGGTGGGGTACGTGTCTCTGAACCCGCTGCAGATCTGGCAGTCATTCTATCGATTCTCTCCAGTCTGCGTAATCGTCCTGTGGCAGAGGGTACCATCGTGTTTGGAGAGGTGGGGCTGGTGGGGGAGGTACGTCCCATTCCTGGTGGTGAAGAGCGTCTGCGTGAAGCAGCCAAGCACGGTTTTACCAGAGCCATTATTCCCAAAGCCAACCGGCCCAGAAAAGCGATTGAAGGGCTTGAGGTGGTTGCGGTCTCCAGATTATCGGACGCGTTGAATATTCTCTAAAAGAGAGCGGCATCTGCGCCACAAGCACCACCCCATTTTGATTGAGCAGGTGAGATAGGTGCAAGCAGTAGAACGTACTATTGCAGGATATAAGGCCATTTTTTACCAGATTGCGTGGTTGTAATTCAGGCGAATTTTCTCATCTTTAGTAATCAATAAAGCATCATAAAGTGATGCTTGTGCAACAATGAGTCGATCAAATGGGTCACGAGTCCAGTTTAATGACTCAGCAGCCTTGGAGACAGTGCCGAAAGGAGCATTACACGTTACCAAGCCGATTGATGATTCCAGTGAGTCAATAATAGTGATTGCTTGCTCATTGATCCGCTTGATTTCGTAGAGGTACTCTATCTCAAGACGGGCCATTGGCGAAATACGAATATCATCCTCCTGCTCCAGTAGTTGCAGCACAGTAGCTGAGAGTCCGTCTACAGTCTGTGTGTAGAGTCGCACTACGACATGAGTATCAAGGTAGATCACAATTCCACTCCGAAGACCAATCCATGCCTGCAATTTCATCAGAGTCTCCATTGACAGTATCTGGGTGCGGCTTTAACAAGTCCAGTTTGTTGTCGGCTACCCTGCAAATCTTGAGTAAAGACCCTTTTCGTTTTATCTCGACAGGCTCCCCAGTCTGCAACACTTGATCCAGAATATTGAATAGGTTACTTCTGAGATTAGATGGGGTCATGGCTTCTGACATAGTGATTCTCCATATATGTACAACTATATTGTATGTTGTACATATATGGAGTGTCAATATCAATTAGAGGGGTGGGGGCTGCTAATGGTGGCTTACTGTTTCTTCAGTAGCGGGAAAATAGTTGCTTTCTGCACAAATTGTTCAGAGGCCCGGGTGACCTCAATCGGGTAGCCACCGATCATCATACTGGTACCTGCTTCTGGAATACTCTCCAAATGTTCCAGGATAAGACCATTCAGGGTTTTGGGTCCCTCTTGAGGCAGAACCCATCCCATGTTTTTCTCCAGATCTCTGAGGTTTGCAGTGCCATCCACCAGAAAGGAGCCATCACTCAAGGGGTGTACTTCAGGGATGGTATCCGAGGCATCGGTTGTAAACTCTCCGACAATCTCTTCTAACAGATCCTCCATGGTAACCAGCCCCTGTAGATCGCCATACTCATCCACAACAAGCCCGATACGCTTCTTGAACTGCTGGAACTTCAGCAGCTGTGTGTTGAGAGAGGTCTTTTCAGGGATGAAGAGTGGTTCACGTAGCAGGTCAATCAGGCTGCTCTTCTCCTCCTGGTCACTGGAGTGAAGGTGGGTGGTATCACGCATGTGGAGAATACCCAGAATAGTTTCACTGTTGTTGTGAAATACCGGCAAGCGAGTGTGCTGACTCTGGGCGATCTGCTTCAGAATGCTGTTCCACTCATCTTCGATATTGATTCCGAGAATCTCGCTACGGGGGACCATGATGTCCTCAACGGTTACCTGCTCAAGATCAAGAATGCTGGTTAACATAGCCTGATGTTTTTGTGGAATCAGACCGCCCGCCTCCTTGACGATGGTTCGAAGCTCTTCACGTGAAAGATGGTCGTTTTGAGAAGCAGAGAGCTTGATGCCAAACAGACGCAGGATAAAGTTTGTCAACAGGTTGATCAGCTTGACCAATGGATAGAGTACCCCCAGCAGGGGGGTCAGCACAAAAGAGGCAGGGAAAGCGAAGCGTTCCGGATTGAGTGCAGCGATTGTTTTTGGGGTCACCTCGGCAAAAATGAGGATGATAAAGGTGAGGACACCTGTAGCAATGGCAATTCCGGCATCTCCAAACAGACGCATACCGATAATGGTAGCAATGGAAGAGGCGAGAATATTGACGAAGTTATTGCCCAGCAGAATCAGCCCGATCAGTCTCTCCGGGTGGTCCAGTAGTTGGGATACCGCTCGCGCACCACGATGACCTATACGGTTGAGATGGCGCAGGCGATAGCGGTTGATCGCCATCATACTGGTCTCAGACCCGGAGAAGAATCCTGAAATCAGCACCAGCAAAAGGAGAATGCCAGCGAGAGCCTCCGTTGGAATATCGTTCAAAACTTGTTCAGGGGTTTCTTAGCTGGCAGGGGTTGAGACGAGAAACTCCACCACAAAACGACTACCAAAGTAACTCAAAAAGAGGATACCAAAGCCGAACAGAGTCCAGCGAACAGCAGTACGACCACGCCAGCCATACTGGTGTCTTCCCCATAACAGTGCTGCAAAAAGCAGCCAGGAGAGGATCGAGAGTGCCGCAGTATGGGCACGTTTCTGTGCCACAATATCCTCGACCAGTGGGACTGCGCTTAATAGTGCCAGAGTCAGAACCACAAGCCCTGCACGCACCAATTGGAACATCAGGTGCTCAACCTCTTGCATGGGTGGCAGGGCGCGGATAATCCCTCCAGGCTGTTTGTTGCGCAGATGTTTCTCTTGAACGGCGAGCAAAACTGCCTGAAGTGCAGCCACAGCCAACAGACTGTAGGCGACCATGGATAGCAGGATATGGATATCTAGTTCAGAGGAGGCCGTCTTAAGGCTCGGTTCGGGATAGAGGATCTGTAGCAATAGTGCCACTGAGCTGACGGGGAAGATGATAATACCTAGATTACCAACAGGTCGGAAAATCCAGGTTGATTCAAACAGCAGTACCAATAACCAGCCGGTGACTGAGAGGGCGTGGAAAAAGCCTAGATTGACCCACTGTTCGACCACCAGGGTGTACAGTACATAGGTGTGGAGAACCACTCCAACTGCACCCAGTAGCTTAAATCCGTTTCGAGGGTGGTCGAAGCAGGATATACCCTGTGCGAGTAGTCGTCCGAGGCCGACAGCGGCAATCAGATAGAGCAATATGGCAATGGATCCGGAAACGCTATAACTCATCTCAATTCCTTGAAATCACAGAATAGGAAGATGATGTCATATTGGAGCAGATTCGTCAGCAGAATTAAGGATATAATTTGTCGATCTAATCAGAATTTTGGAATTGACAGCTATGTTTGAAAATTTATCCGACCGCCTCAATAAAACCTTGAAGAGCTTGCGTGGGCAGGGGCGGTTGACAGAAGAGAATATCAGTCAGGCGATGCGTGAAGTGCGGATGGCGCTACTGGAGGCAGATGTAGCACTTTCGGTTGTAAAAGATTTTATCGTCAAAGTGAAAGAGCGGGCAGTGGGGCAGGAGGTTGCAACCAGCCTGACGCCGGGGCAGGCGTTGATCAAAATTGTGCAGGCAGAGCTTGAAGCGTTGATGGGAGAGGTCAATGAGTCGCTCGATCTGCGCGCACAGCCTCCGGCAGTCATTTTGATGGCGGGGCTACAGGGTGCAGGTAAGACGACCAGTGTAGCCAAGTTGGCGCGCTTTCTACAGGAGCGTGAATCCAAAAAGGTGATGGTGGCAAGTGCGGATGTCTACCGTCCTGCGGCCATTGAGCAGCTGAAATTACTGGCCGACGAGGTTGGGGCCAGTTTTTGTCCGAGTGATGCAGGGCAGAGGCCGGTTGATATTGCCAATGCAGCGTTGGCACAGGCGAAAAAGCAGTTTGTTGATGTGCTGATTCTTGATACGGCAGGTCGTCTCCATGTGGATGAGGAGATGATGGGAGAGATTAAACATCTCCATGCAGCAATCAACCCGGTTGAAACCCTCTTTGTCGTTGACAGCATGACGGGGCAGGATGCTGCCAATACTGCCAGGGCCTTTGATGAAGCACTACCGCTGACCGGTGTAGTGTTGACCAAGGCAGATGGTGATGCACGTGGTGGTGCAGCGCTATCCGTGCGCCAGATTACCGGAAAACCGATCAAGTTCCTCGGTATTGGTGAGAAGGTGGATGCGCTGGAGCCGTTCCACCCGGATCGGGTCGCCTCCCGAATTCTGGGGATGGGGGATACCCTGACGCTGATTGAGGAGCTGGAACGCAAGGTCGACAAAAAGAAGGCCGATAAACTGGCGCAGAAGGTTCGGAAAGGTAAAGGTTTTGATCTGGAAGATTTTCGGGATCAACTACAGCAAATGCAGGGGATGGGGGGGGTTGCCTCATTGCTGGATAAGTTGCCCGGCATGGCAAATGTACCGGACAAGGTGAAAAATCAGGTCAATGATAAGGAGTTTGTACGCATGGAGGCGATGATCAACTCTATGACCCCGAAAGAGCGCCGTTACCCTGATCTGATCAAGGGGGGGCGCAAGAAGCGAATTACCCTCGGTTCTGGCACAACGATTCAGGATCTGAATAAACTGTTGAAGCAGTTCAAACAGATGCAGAAGATGATGAAGAAGATGAAAGGGGGCAAGATGGCGAGAATGATGCAGGGAATGGCAGGAGGTATGCCGGGTGGTGGTATGCCACCCGGTGGGGGAGGAGGACGTTTCCCTTTCTAGGTGGTTGTCCGAGAATAGAAGTCGTAGCGAGGGGAAGCTGATTTGAGACAGATTTTGTCATCATTTGAGGCGAATAGTTCCACTATTTAACGAAAAG
>DUYW01000053.1 GCA_013349825.1 Gammaproteobacteria bacterium
AGTGTACAGATCGTGCATATCGTATCGGGCAGAAGAGAGATGTTCATGTTCATCTTCCGCTCGCAATTTATCCTGATAATCCTGAGCATAGTTTTGATCTTAATCTGCACCACCTGCTTGAGAATAAACGTAGTTTGAGTAGAACTGTGTTGGCACCAGTGGTGGCTTCTGATCAGGATCTTAGTGGCCTATACGAAGGTACTTTTTTCAAGGAGAGTCACTAAGCTGGTTGAAGGTGAATCTGTTTCCACCATTTCTGGAGCATCTATCCTTTCGGATGGGAAACCAACTCTTCTTTGTTCGTCTTGAAGATGTAGATGCTGGATTGGTTACACCTGGAAATGATGCGGGATATAAGACGCTTGCAAAGGAATCTAATGGTCATGCGGTAGTGATGCCGATGAGAAAAGGTGCGGGTGAGTGGAAAGCTGATGGCGTTGGATTGGGGTTGATTGATCCAGATACAAGAGAGGCTGTAGATCCGGTGGCACTGGTTAGTGATGAGGAGGTCGAGATGAGTGATTGGGAACTACATGACTTTGCTATTCAGGTAGTCAGGCATCATATTGAAGATGAGTTGAAGCAGAAATTGATGTCGTTTCAGGTCAATCCTGCAGTACATCCGGCGCTGTGGTTTGTTGGTGATCATGGTCCGGAGTGGGTGGTTGTGTTTGTTGCACGCTATCCTCAACAGGAGGCATTTATCCCAGAGAATATTGAGGAGATTGCAGAGAGTTGTGCTCAAACCAGCACGCTTGGAAGTTTTGCATCTGTTACGGTGGCTAATGCTGATGATGAGTTCGATCCAAGAGTACCGGCATTACCACTTTAGAGAGGGCATAAAACGAGTGTGAGCTTTGATGGTTTAGAAAGAATTCAGATGAGTACAGGTACTGAAATACATTAATTTCGCACACTTTCATGCATGAGTCTGCTTAAACTAACAAGGCATGAGATGCCTACTATCTATCCTACTGATCCTCTCTGTTAGCTTCGATGTGAATGCTTCTGAACTACTGTTTCAGCAGTTTAAAAAGAGCTTGTTGATAACTAAAGATCTAAGAGAGGCGCTGCCTGAGAAGCTCCCTGAGGGGTATGCGGGGTACAAGGATATCAATACCATTGACGATAATATGATTATCTCTTTTGTTGAATTTACTCTGCCTGAGACAGCCTTTGAAGCATTTATAAAGGTGCTGTTTGAGAAGTACGATGTTGTCCAGAAATCAGCAGTACTCTCACTTGGATTCTCTGACCATTCAGGAGTGATTTTTTCCCGCGTACCTTACGCAATACTCGTCAGTTTCTATTCGTCGAAGCCAATGTCACAACGGCTAAGTGATAGCTGATCCCCATATAGATATCTATTTAGACAATACCTTACTGGACAGGTCAATCTGAGATGATGGAGTTTATAGGTTAGTATGTCGATGTCGTCAAAACTGTTAGGAGAAAATGTTAGGAGAAAATGGGGGCAGTTCTCGCATTGTAATATACGCATGCTTCAGTTAATCTTATGTTATGGCAAGACCACTATGTGTTGAGTTTTCTGGCGCGCTATATCACATCACCTCCCGTAGCCGAGCCAAAAAGCAGAGGCTATCTTTGATGGAACCAATTCAAAGATAGCCAGAAAAGCATGTCCACAAATACTGTGGCGGAGTGCATCAAGAAAGCTGGATCAGCTTGATTCGGTTCAGTTGATAGAAGAGCTTAAAATTCCCGCAGGGAACCGTTTTGAGAGTCTCTCAGGAAAAAGGGGTCAGTTCTCGTCAGGAAAAAGGGGTCAGTTCTCGTCAGGAAAAAGGGGTCAGTTCTCGTCGTCAGGAAAAAGGGGTCAGTTCTCGCGTTGTAATGTACGCATGTTTCAGTTAATCATTATTAATGTTACACAGCGAGACCTGACCCCTTTCGTTAGTATCTTATCAATTTTACAGAGCGAGAACTCCTTTGTACGCTACGTTTCTTGTTTAGAAGGTAATACCTATGGAAATCCAATCAAATAAAATTCCGGTGACACTTCTGTTGGTGTTTATCCTTTTAATTCCTCTGGAGATAAGGGCTGAATTAGCAGATGATCTTGTGCCTTGGAATAGTGAAGAAGGATTGCAGCGACTTTTTGAGTCCCGGTACAAGGTAGATTTTTTCAGGCTGGCCAACCACTTTCAAGCTCAGCCAAATGGAGTTGTTTGCGGGCCAACGACAGCAGCCATCGTTCTTAATTCTCTGCGACTGAAAAAAAATGATTCACGTATCCCTTATGCCAGCGGCTTAAATCAGCAGGATGGAAAGTATGTACCAGCGGGCATGGATATGCGGGTTCGTATGTACACACCGGACAATGTTATTCAGGAGTATGGAGGCAAAACGAAGACTCGGGCGCAGATTTTTGGTGAACCGATCAATGGAAAACCTGATTGGGGTATGCAAATAAGACAGTTGCATCAGATGTTTTTAAGTCATGAAGCCGTATCTACATTGAGAGTAGTCGATGACAGTGTTCCACTAGATGCCATGAGAGATCAAATGATGGCGAATCTGAAGTCAGACAAAGACTTTATAATAGTCAATTACGCTCGAAAAATACTCGGACAGAGTGGTCCGGGGCATATCTCACCAGTGGCTGCCTATCACTCTGTTTCAGATTCTTTTTTATTACTAGATGTTACCTCTTATCAACATAACTGGGTTTGGGCACCGGCTAAAAAACTATATGCAGCGATGAAAAGCTTTGATACGGTCGAAAATAGGGGCTATCTGCTCATAGAGGAGAAATAGGGATTCCTTAAGTAAGAGGTGGTAAGGCCTGTGATTTCTGCGCCAATAGTTGGATAAAGAGGTGGCGTGAGACGAGGGTGAACAGATACACTTCTCCTTAGAAAAAGGGTCATTGTAGGTGCCAATACAGGGTGATCGGCGATGACCTGTTCCAGGTACACTTAATCCATAGTTTTATTTAAAAGAGTTTGAGCAAGATGAAAAAAGTAGGTTTTGTAGGTTGGCGTGGCATGGTCGGTTCCGTTNTGATGCAGCGGATGCGTGATGAGAACGATTTTTCAAAGATTGATCCTGTCTTCTTTACCACCTCCCAGTTGGGGTTGCCTGGGCCGGACGTCGGTAAAGCGGTCCCTGCGCTGAAAGATGCCAACGATCTCTCTGAGTTGTCGCAGATGGATGCGATTGTGAGCTGTCAGGGTGGGAGCTATACCAAGGGTGTTATTGGTCCACTGCGTGAGTCGGGTTGGGGGGGGTATTGGATTGATGCTGCCTCGTCACTGCGAATGAGTGAAGAGTCAATTATTGTACTGGACCCGGTCAACCGCTCGGTGATTGATAACGCCTTGAGTGATGGAGGGAAGACCTTTGTCGGTGGTAACTGTACCGTTAGCCTGATGTTGATGGCGATTGGCGGGTTGTTTCAGGATGACCTGGTGGAGTGGGTCTCTCCGATGACCTATCAGGCCGCTTCAGGCGCTGGAGCACGCAATATGCGTGAGCTGATCTCACAGATGGGCAGTATCCACGATAATGTCTCTAATTTGTTGGATGATCCTGCCAGCGCAATTCTGGAGATTGATCGTGCAGTCTCCTTTCACATGAACAGCCCGGACTACCCTAGCGAAAACTTTGGGGTGCCACTGGCCGGTAGCCTGATTCCCTGGATCGATACCCAGTTGGAGAGTGGTCAGAGCCGTGAAGAGTGGAAGGCAGAGGCTGAGACCAACAAGATTCTAGGGCGTAGTGATAACCCGGTACCGATTGATGGGCTCTGTGTGCGTGTTGGTGCGATGCGTTCTCACAGTCAGGCGCTGACCATCAAAATGAAAAAGGATATTCCGGTCTCTGAGATTGAAGCGATCATGGCGCAAGCCAATGGCTGGGTGAAGGTGATCCCCAATGATCGTGATCTGAGTATGACGGAGCTGACCCCCGCCAAGGTGACCGGAACTTTGAGTGTACCGGTGGGGCGTGTACGTAAACTCACCATGGGGCCAGAGTATATCTCTGCCTTTACCGTTGGTGATCAACTGCTGTGGGGGGCTGCAGAGCCATTGCGCCGTTTGATGGGTATTGCGCTCGAACTCTGATGGCACTCTCAATTGCCATTGTTGGTGCAACCGGGGCTGTTGGTGAGGCTCTGATCTCTATTTTGGAGGAGCGGGAGTTCCCGCTTGAAACTCTCTACCCATTAGCCAGTAGTCGCTCCGTAGGAAAGCGGTTGGAGTTTCGTGAGGAGTCTCTAAAGGTTGGAGACCTCTCGACCTTCGATTTCTCACAGGTACAGATCGCCTTCTTCTCTGCGGGTGGCGCGGTTTCTGCTGAGTACGCACCCAGAGCAGCAGAAGCGGGTTGTATCGTGATTGATAATACCGCCCACTTCCGTTATGACGATGATATTCCGCTGGTGGTGCCTGAGGTCAATCCAGAGGCAATTTCCGGCTACCTGAATCGTAATATTATTGCCAACCCCAACTGTTCGACCATTCAGATGGTGGTGGCACTTAAACCAATCCATGATGCGGTTGGGGTTGAACGGGTCAATGTCGCCACCTATCAGGCGGTGTCAGGCACGGGCAGATCAGCGTTGGAAGAGCTGGGATTGCAGACCATGTCGCTGCTCAATCTGCGTGAGATCAAAAACAGGGTTTATCCCAAGCAAATTGCCTTCAATGTGCTGCCCCAAATCGATGTTTTTAACGAAAATGGCTATACCAATGAGGAGATGAAGATGGTGTGGGAGACCGTAAAAATCTTCGATGACCCCTCGATACTGGTTAACCCAACGGCCGTACGGGTGCCGGTCTTCTACGGTCACTCCGAGGCAATCCATCTGGAGACCCGTGACAAAATTACAGCAGCAGAGGCAACTGAATTACTTCGTAATGCTCCGGGAGTTCAGGTGGTTGATCGGCGTGAAGAGGGGGGCTATCCCACGGCGGTGACAGATGCAGTGGGTACCGATGCAGTCTATGTAGGGAGAATTCGTGAAGACCTCACTCATCCTAATGGACTGGATCTCTGGGTGGTTTCTGATAATGTCCGCAAAGGGGCGGCGCTCAATAGTGTACAGATTGCAGAAGTTCTGGTTGCGGACTATTTATAGTCTTCTTCTGCTGCTCTCTTCGTTTGAGGCGTTATCAGCGGCGGAGCAGATTATGCTCTACTCCTCCCTGGGCGAACCTCTGGTTGCAGAAGTACCTCTGAAACGTGCTGAACAGGGCGTAGAAGATTTTGTGGTGGAGGCCACAGAAGGTGGAGAGTGGCGGGTGATTGCTATTGAGCAACGGGATGCGCTGCTGCTCCTTTCAGAGCAGAAGATTGACTCCCCCATTTTTGAGTTTGATCTTCGAATAGCCGGGCAGCCAAAGGGACGGCCCATCACCATTTTTCTCAACCCTCATACTGAAAATGGGTCAATCACCTATCTGGGGGATCTGGTACTGGAGAGAAATCGGGCGTTACAAGGGTTTCAGGATTCTGAACAGCGCTTACAACAGCTTCAGCAACAGTGGGACCGGCAGCAGCAACACTCTCTTCTGGGTTGGCTGGCACTGCCTCAAGGGCAGGTGTTTTCAGCCTGGACTCTTTTTCTGCTGTTAGGAGGCGCAGTGGCTCTACTGCTGTTCTTCTATTGGCGTAGTGCAGATTCGCTAGAGCTCTCTACTACGACAGAGGGTGCTCACTCATACAATAAAGTTGATGTTGATGAGGTTTCCCCGGCAGACTTTCAGCGAGCGGTAGAGGCGGTTGAAGGCAGAATTGAGAAAATTAGAGATTCGGACTCACCAGGAAAGAGGCCGTGAGATTTGCTGCAGGGGTGGAGTATAACGGTGCCCGGTTTCATGGTTGGGAAATCCAGCAGCCAGAGATCCGTACTGTACAGGGCGAGGTAGAAAAGGCTCTGAGTAAGGTGGCGAACCATTTTGTTCGGGTGATTACAGCGGGGCGCACGGATACCGGGGTACATGCTTCCGGTCAGGTAATTCATTTTGAGAGTGATGCACCACGCAGTGAGCGTGCCTGGGTCTACGGTGCCAATGCCAATTTGCCTTCAGATGTCTGTCTCAGTTGGGTACAACCCGTTTCGGATGAATTTCATGCACGTTTCTCGGCACTGTCTCGTTCATACCGCTATGTTATTTTCAATCGTCCGGTGCGTAGTGCAATCTCTGTAGCCGAGCGCACCTGGGTCTACCGTCCACTGGATGAGCAGAGAATGCAGGTGGCGGCTAATGATCTGGTGGGAGAACATGATTTCAGCTCCTACCGCGCAGTAGCCTGTCAGGCGAAGAGTCCGGTGCGTACCATCCATCGGCTCGAAGTGGTACGGCAAGGTGAAGAGATCACCATTAATGTCAACGCTAACGCCTTTCTGCATCACATGGTGCGTAATATTGCCGGGGTATTGATTGCAATTGGTAGCGGAGTTCAATCTCCGGGGTGGGCTCGAGAGGTGTTGGAGTTAAGAGATCGTGCTCAGGGTGGGGTTACGGCACCACCAGAAGGGTTGTCGCTGATTAAGGTTGAGTATCCTGAAAGTTTGATCGATTTTAAGTGCTAGAGAAATAGATATATTGAAAAAATCTAGGTACTCTATGGGTTTATAGTCTTATTTTTTGGTGATCGATTGTTAGGGGTATTCTGTATTAAAACAGTCGATACTGATNCATCCATTGGGAGTCTTGNGTGAAACAGAAGCATATTGTGCCGACAGACAGAGAGCGCGTAATGCGTAAAGAGGAGTTTATTGTCTCCAAGACTGACCTCACCGGAAGAATTACATACGGTAACCGGATCTTTATTGAGTTTTCCGGCTACAGTGAGGCTGAGCTGCTGGGGGCGCAACACAATATTATTCGTCATCCAGACATGCCTAGAGCGGTGTTTAATCTGTTGTGGGATACCATTGCACAGGGAAACGAGATTTTTGCCTATGTAAAGAATATGAGTAAAGATGGAGGTTTCTACTGGGTCTTTGCAAATGTGACCCCCTCTTATGATATGAACGGAAAGATGACAGGATACTACTCTGTCCGTCGTAAGCCTAATCCCAAGGCTGTTGATGTGGTATCAGGACTTTACCAGGTGATGCTTGCCGAGGAGCAGCGGGTTGGTGCAAAAGATGCAATTGCAGCATCCACCAAAATATTACTCGATACTCTGGCAGAGAAAGGGTTGAGTTATGAAGAGCTGATTTTTGCATTGGAGGCCTCATAAAATGAGTATTATTCAGTCAAGTTGGTTGATGGCAATTACGGCACTGGTTGCATCGATTTTCAGTGTGGTCGTTTCGGAAGGGGCGATCCTCTCGATTGTGTTGGTGGTTTTGACGGTTCTGGTTTTGATCCTAGTGTTACGGGTAATTAAAGTTGATCAGGAACTCCTTGCCAAGATGGAGAAGGTTGCGGTGGATGCGAATCGGGGAGTTCTTGAGTCGAGAGTGACCCATATTCCGCAGGGGCACCGCTATGAGGAGTGTGCCTGGTCGATCAATGAGATGATGGATCAGGTAGAGACCGTGTTTCGAGAGACATCCACCACGCTCAACCGTATGGTGGTCGGAAACTACGGAAGAAACACTCAACCCATGGGGTTGAATGGGTTATATCCGGACCTGTTGACTACGATTGCAGATGTGCAGAACCGGGTACAGAAGACCATGGACTCCCTCTCTATGGTGATGAAAGGTCTGGGCGAAGGGGATCTCAGTGTTCGTATGGGCAATGATGTTGAAGAGCTGTTCCGTGATCAGGTTAATAGTGCGATGGTTGCCATTGATGAGGTTTTGAAGCAATTTGGATCGATTGTGGGACGGCTGGAAGAGGGTGACTTTAGTCAACGCATGGATCTTCAAGGGGTGCAGGGTGATCTGCATGTGTTGGGGGTCAACATCAACCTGTCGATGGAGTCATTTGAAGCGGCTATCTCTGAGACGGTATCGGTTGCTGTTCTCATGGGTAATGGTGATCTGACCCAGCAGATTGCGGGAGATTTCCGTGGTGCATTGAAGCAGTTGAAGGAGTCTATTAATGCAACGCAGAGTAAATTGTCTGAAATTGTGGGAAAAGTCAGAGTCAATGCGGCAGGAGTAAAGACCAGTTCGGTAGAAGTTTCCAATGGCAGTCAGGATTTGGCTAGCAGGACCTCTCAACAGGCGGCCAGTCTGGAAGAGACTGCGGCGAGCATGGAGCAGATTGCCAGCACGGTAAATTTGAATGCAGACAATGCGGATCTTGCCAGTAAACTGGCTGATGAGTCTGTGCAGCATGTAGTTCAGGGTTCTGAGGTGATCTCCAATGCGGTTGAGGCAATGGCGGGAATCAATGAGTCAAGTAGCAAGATTTCTGAAATTATCTCTTTGATTGATGGTATCGCCTTTCAGACCAACCTTCTGGCACTCAACGCTGCTGTCGAGGCGGCCCGAGCGGGCGATCATGGTCGGGGTTTTGCAGTGGTTGCCGGTGAGGTGAGAAGTCTGGCGCAACGTTCGGCAGATGCTGCCAAAGATATTAAGAGTTTGATTGAAGACAGTACAACAAGAATTGCAGAGGGGGGACGACTGGTTGGAGAGAGTGGAGACTCGCTCGATGCGATTCAGGTCTCGATCAAGAAAATGAATGATATCGCCCGAGAGATTGCACTCTCAGCTAAAGAGCAGACCCAGGGGATTGCTCAGGTCAATACTGCAGTGACTCAACTGGATAGTGTAACTCAGGAGAATGCAGCGTTGGTGGAAGAGACTGCGGCTGCGAGTGAACACCTGAACCATCAGGCAGATCAGTTGGCACAGATGGTCTCGTTCTTTAACGTGGGAAAATTGAAGGGTGCTGAAGAGGCGGCGGTGTTGGCAATAGCGTCACAACCCCCCTCCCGTCCTGCGGCTCCTCAGCCGGTTAAAAAGGCAGCACCTGCTCAGATGGTTCAGAAGGCTGCTACCCCCAGCTCAAATGATAGTGAATGGGCTGAATTTTAGCGGCTGACTCTCTATCGAATGGTCGGAGCTGTTCTGTTCCTGTGTTAAAATTTCAGGATGGTTAGCCGGGTTAAAATCTGTGGGATTACTACGCTTGAGGATGCGCTGTTCGTTGCGGATTGTGGTGCAGATGCCATTGGGTTGGTCTTTTATGGGCCGAGCCCAAGAGCCGTGAGCGTGGATCAGGCCGCTACTATTACTGCTGCGCTGCCCCCTTTTGTGACGACAGTTGCACTGTTTGTGAATGCAGACCCGGTACAAGTAGAAGAGGTTGTTGATCGGGTAAGAATCGACCAACTGCAATTTCATGGTGATGAGTCCCCGGAATATTGTGCACAATTTTCACGCCCCTGGATGAAAGCGATACGGATGCGACCCGAAGTGGATCTGCTGGTTGAAGCAGAACGTTTTGCTGCATCTTCAGCGCTGCTGGTTGATGCCTATCAANCCGGTATACCAGGGGGGACCGGAGCACGTTTTGACTGGANNCGAATTCCTTCAACACTGCATAAACCTCTGGTGCTGGCGGGGGGGCTGAGTGNAGAGAATGTAGCAGAGGGGATTGAACAGCTTCAGCCCTGGGCCGTTGATGTCAGTGGCGGTGTTGAAGAGGCTAAAGGGGTGAAGAGTCATGAGAAAATCATCCGGTTTATTGAGAAAGTTAAACAGACACAATTTTGATGGAGCAGAATGTGAGCAATCGATGGAGTGAGCAGCCGGATGAGCAGGGTCATTTTGGAATTTATGGGGGGATCTTTGCCTCAGAAACCCTGATGGCTCCTCTGCAGGCATTGACTGAGGCCTATACCCACTACATGCAGGATGCAGAATTTATCCGCGAGCTGGATGAAGACTTGCAACACTATGTTGGGCGCCCCAGTCCGCTCTACCATGCGGCCCGTTGGAGTACGCAGCTAGGAGGTGCTCAAATCTGGCTCAAACGGGAAGACCTTAACCATACCGGTGCCCACAAAGTGAATAACACCGTCGGTCAGGCACTACTGGCCAAACGTATGGGGAAAACACGGATTATTGCGGAGACAGGAGCGGGCCAACATGGTGTTGCTACAGCAACCGTAGCGGCTCGCTTAGGGTTGGAGTGCGTGGTCTACATGGGGGCTGTGGATGTAGAGCGGCAAAAACTCAATGTGTTCCGAATGAAGTTATTAGGGGCTAAAGTTATTCCGGTTAGCTCAGGATCAAAAACACTTAAAGATGCACTCAATGAGGCGATGCGAGACTGGGTAACCAATGTAGACGATACCTTCTACATTATAGGTACCGTTGCAGGCCCCCACCCTTACCCGGCGCTGGTGCGTGATTTTCAGGCCATTATTGGCCGCGAGGCGCGCGAACAGATTCAACAGCAGGCGGGACAGATGCCCGATGCGCTGGTAGCTTGTGTGGGCGGTGGTTCCAATGCCATGGGACTCTTCTATCCCTTCCTTGCGGATGAGCAGGTAAAAATTTACGGTGTTGAAGCAGCAGGTCATGGCTTGGATAGTGGCCAACACGCTGCGCCACTTTGTGCCGGTAAGCCGGGGGTGCTGCATGGTAATCGTACCTACATTATGGAAGATGAGAATGGGCAGATCATTGAGACACACTCTATTTCTGCAGGGCTTGACTACCCAGGAGTCGGGCCGGAGCACTCCTGGTTAAAAGATGAGGGACGGGCGCAATATGTTGCCATTAATGATAAGGAGGCGCTGCAGGGTTTCCATGATCTGACTCGAATTGAGGGGATTTTGCCCGCACTGGAGTCGAGCCATGCACTGGCTTATGCCACCAAATTGGCCCCCACAATGGAGAGCAGTCAGAACATTATTGTTAACCTCTCCGGACGAGGGGACAAGGATATTCACACCGTTGCAGAGATTGAGGGGGTTACGGTATGAGTCGTATTCAGAGCTGTTTTGAGAGGTGTCAATCACTTGGGCGCAAGGCGCTGATCCCTTTTGTCACGGCGGGAGACCCGGACCGTTCGGTGACCGTTCCACTGATGCACGCGATGGTTGAGGCAGGCGCAGATATTATTGAACTGGGAGTCCCTTTCTCAGACCCGATGGCAGACGGACCTACGATTCAACGTTCAAGTGAGCGCGCTTTGCAAGAGAATACCAGCATTCTCCACGTATTAGAGATGGTGAAAGCATTTCGTAACAAAGATGCTGTAACCCCGGTGGTGTTGATGGGGTACCTCAATCCGATTGAGAATATGGGGGTTGGCTGCTTTGCAGAGGCAGCCGAAGAGGCCGGTGTGGATGGGGTGTTAACGGTTGATATGCCGCCAGAAGAGGGGGGGGCTGCAGAGGAGATTTTTCATCAATACGGGCTAGATCCTATTTACCTGTTAGCGCCCACCAGTACCGACGCAAGAATTGAGAAAATTGCGGCTTCTGCAAAAGGCTTTATCTACTATGTGTCGGTGAAGGGGGTGACCGGCTCTCAGGCTCCGGATGTGGAGGAGGTTGGTCGTAAAATTGAGGCCATTCGCAAGCAGAGCAAATTACCGATTGGGGTCGGTTTCGGGATTCGTGATGCGGCTTCAGCAGCATCCATCGGCCAATTTGCAGACGCAGTGGTGGTGGGCAGTGCAATCGTTACGGTGATGGAGTCACTTCAGCAGACTCCCGATCAGATTCCAGAGGCAATTAGTGGTATTCTTTCTGAAATGCGCAGGGCTCTTGATGAGCTATAAAATAAACAGTTCCAGTGTGAACTGATGAGATTGAGATAGGTAAACGTTATGACCTGGTTTGAAAAGATTCTTCCGAAGATCAGAACAGAGAGCAACAAGAAGGCGGTACCCGAAGGGGTCTGGACCAAATGCTCTTCCTGTGAGGCTGTGCTCTACCGAGCAGAGCTAGAGCGTAATCAGGATGTCTGCCCAAAGTGTGACCACCATATGCGAATAGGTGCTCGCCAGCGTCTGCAGCAGTTCTTTGATGCGGAGAGTACGACAGAGATTGGTGCTGAGTTGAGTCCGCTGGACCATCTTAACTTTAAAGATCTGAAAAAATATAAAGATCGAATTGCACAGGCGCAAAAGAGTACCGATGAAAAAGATGCCTTAGTGGTGATGCGTGGTGCGGTACAGAATGTTGAGATGGTTGCAGCAGCATTTGAGTTTAAATTTATGGGTGGATCAATGGGTTCGGTTGTGGGTGAGCGCTTTGTACGTGGTGTGAGTGAAGCGGTAGAACGCAATGTGCCGATGGTCTGTTTCAGTGCCAGTGGTGGAGCCAGAATGCAGGAGGCACTGTTCTCTCTGATGCAGATGGCCAAAACCAGTGCTGCGTTGAATCTGCTTGCAGATCGTGGTTTGCCTTTTGTCTCTGTATTGACGGATCCCACCATGGGAGGTGTCTCAGCCAGTTTTGCCATGCTGGGCGATCTGAATATCGCTGAACCCAATGCATTGATTGGTTTTGCCGGACCTAGAGTGATTGAACAGACCGTGCGTGAGACGCTCCCTGAAGGGTTCCAGCGCAGTGAATTCCTGTTGGAGCATGGTGCAATCGATATGATTGTGGATCGCCGGGAGATGCGAGAGAAGCTCTCTTCACTGCTCTCGATGATGATGGAGAATAACCCCCATCGGGTCATTAGCGGATCATTAGTGGCTAATTGAGAAGAGCACTGATTGCATCGGTTTTTGTAACCATTGTAGGCAATGGGTGTGAAGTCACTCGCTGAATGGCTCTCCTGGCAGGAGACCCTGCACCCTGAAGAGATTGAGTTAGGGCTGGGGCGCGTACGTCGTGTTGCGGACCGCCTGGGACTTCTCCATCCTCAAGCTCAGGTCGTGACTGTAGCGGGCACCAATGGCAAAGGGTCATCCATCGCACTGTTGGATGCCATTGCACGGGCCGCTGGTAAGTCTGTTGGGCTCTATACCTCTCCCCACCTGATTCGTTATAACGAACGTATTGTAATCAATGGAGAATGCGTCACGGATGCACAACTCTGTGGTGCCTTTGAACGGGTAGACCGGGAGCGGAAGGGGGAGGCGCTGACCTATTTTGAATTTGGCACACTGGCTGCTCTGGTACTCTTTCAGCAACACCCCCTTGATCTGATTCTTCTTGAAGTGGGGCTCGGTGGGCGACTGGATGCGGTCAACTGTATTGATCCAGCCGTGGCGCTACTGACTACCGTAGATCTGGACCATCAGAGCTGGCTGGGAGAGAGCCGTGAAGAGATTGGCTATGAAAAGGCGGGTATCTTTCGTAAAGACCGGCCCGCAGTGGTGGGGGAATTTGACCCACCCGCATCAGTTCTTGAGTTTGCAGAGGCAAATCAGGTTCTGCTCTCCAGGGTTGCTGTTCACTATTCCTGGTTAAAAGGGGAGCAGGCCTGGAGTTGGCAGCATGGTGAGAGCAAGCAGTTACAAGGGCTACCCCTGCCTCAATTAGCCGGTGATATTCAGCTACAGAACAGTGCGGCGGTCCTTGAGGTGTTCTATCAGTTGGGATGGCTGGAAGAGGTTAGCAGAGAGGCTATTGAGCAAGGTCTCTGCTCGGTTGAGTTGGCAGGGCGTTTTCAACGGCTGCAACACACACCGCAGGTTGTGGTTGATGTCTCTCATAACCCTCAGGCCGTTGCCGTGCTTGCGGCCAACCTCAACAAACGACACTCAAACGGCCACTGTATTGCGGTCGTCGGGATGTTATGTGATAAGGAGCTGAAGAGGACTGTAGAGCAGATTGATGCTGTGGTTGACCACTGGATGGTGGGTGGTTTGGAAACAGCGCGTGGATGTAGCGCAGAAGAGTTGGAGATGGTGGTAAAATCAGTTGCTGGTGAGCAGATGGTAGAGCGCTATACTGACATCGTTGGGGCATATGAGGCTGCGCTGGCCCGAGCGACCCCCGATGATTGGGTAGTCGTCTTCGGCTCCTTCTATACGGTTGCTGCAGTTATGGAATTGCATCAATCGACAACAGGTATCAGTTGATCCTCTTGACGGGGTCATAATCAATGGAAAAGAGAAGTGAGCTATGCTTCAGCATATTGAGCTAAAACAGAGAATTGTTGGAGGGATCGTGCTGATTTCTCTAGGGGTGATTGTTATACCATTTCTGATGGATGATCCCCATCAGGAGGTACAGATCCTGGAGAGTAATATCCCTGCCTGGCCGGAGGACCCACCACTGAATGTGATTGATATTAGTGAGAAAGAGTTCACTTCTGTCCCCAATCCGGTTAAAGCCGCGCAACCACAAGTCCCCGCCCCCTCGAAACAGGTGAAGGCAGAACCACGACCACCTCAACCACAACAGAAGAGCACTGTTCGAATCTTGGAGAGTTCCTCTTCTGCGGTGAAAAAGCAGTCAGCTACGGCAACTGGTAAGCGCTGGGAGGTGCAGGTCGCAAGCTATAGTGTAAAGAACAGAAAACATGCACAGAACTTCCTGAAAAAGATGCAGAAAAAAGGGTATAAAGTGGAACTGAAAGAGGTGACTCAGAGCGGGAAAAAACGACTTCGATTGAGTACATTGCCACTTTCATCCAGCAAGAGCGCCAAAGAGATGAAGAAAAAAATTGATCGTGAGTTCAAGGTCGATCAGGTCAATTCAATGATTCGACTGCTGAAGTGAGACGAAAACAGTCGGCTAAACCTAAACAGCCTTCCAGAACAAAACCTGCCAGAACAAAACCTGCCAGAAAACGCAAGAGACAAACACCGGTAAAAGAGCCGCGTCAGCCCTCTCCATTCAGACTCTGGTTAAGCCAAAAGTTGAGAAGATTGTTGCGCCTCTCTGCGATTGTTTTGCTCCCCTCTTTTCTGCTCTACACCTTGTGGTTGGATTTTACGGTTCGTGACCAGTTTGAAGGGGTGCGATGGGAGCTTCCTGCCCATGTCTATGCCGCCCCTCTGGAGCTCTATGCGGGTAAGGAGATTGGCAAGAAGAGATTGCTGGAGACGTTACAGCAACTGGGCTACCAGAAGAGCACAAACCGTGTCCAGGGGAGTTACAGACAACGCAATGGAAGTGTGGATATCCATAGTCGTACATTTCAATTCATGGATGGAGAGGAGTCTGCGGTCAATGCGAGAGTCTATTTTGAAGATGGAAGGATCACCTCAATCGAGCCACTGAGTGGAGGGGATGAGATTGATATTATCCGTCTCGACCCGCTTTTGATCGGCAATTTTTTTCCAGCTCACGGAGAGGACCGAATTTTGATTCAGCTGGATGCTCTCCCCGAAATCCTGGTACAGACCCTCTTGACGGTAGAAGATCGTGGCTTTTATGACCATTTTGGGATCAATCCACTGGCGATTGCGCGAGCAATGGCGGTCAATATCCGTGCTGGAAAAATGGTTCAGGGGGGTAGTACGCTGACCCAGCAGTTGGCCAAGAATCTCTTTCTGAATCGTGACCGTACCTTGTGGAGAAAGGTACGTGAGGCGTTGATTACGCTGATTCTTGAATCCCATTATGAGAAGAGTGAACTGCTTGAAGCTTACCTCAATGAGGTCTATTTCGGTCAGGATCAGCAGCGTTCAATTCATGGTGTGGGGATGGCGAGTCAGTTCTTTTTTGGGCATGATGCGAGTCAACTCACGCTGGCGGAGTCTGCGTTGCTGGTCGGAATGTTGAAGGGCCCCTCTCGTTATAATCCGAGACGCCACCCTAAGCGGGCCAAACAGCGCAGAAATCTGGTGCTTGATCTGTTGGTGGCTCAGGGAGTAATCACCGGGCAGCGTGCAGAAAAAGCCAAGAGGCGTTCTCTGGGGGTGCTTAAAACTGCACCTACGGCACATACACGTTACCCTGCTTTTATCGACCTGGTGCGACGTCAAATCTTGCATGATTACAAGAGAGAGGACTTGACCAGTGCCGGTTTACGTATCTTTACCACCTTGAAACCGATAGTTCAGGATACGGCAGAGTTTGCGCTGCAGCAGCGTATTCAACAGCTGGGCAATGGGCAGCGGCAGATGCAGGGGGCTGTGGTTGTGGTAAACCCAAAAAATGGCGAGGTGGAAGGGGTGGTTGGAGGAGAGAGTCCACGATCGAGTGGATTTAATCGTGCCCTCAATGCGGTGCGTCCCATTGGATCGCTGGTCAAACCGGCTCTCTACTTAACGGCTCTGGAGGAGTCGGATCGTTACACCCTGACGACTATTCTCAAAGACCGGCCTTTCCAGATTCGTAGTGGAAATACCGTTTGGGAGCCTCAAAATTACGATCAGGAGTCGCATGGTGATGTGATGCTGTTTCAGGCCTTGAGTAAATCTTATAACCTCTCTACGGCCCGTCTGGGGGCTGAACTGGGAATCGGACGGGTGGCTAAAACGTTGAAGCGGCTCGGTGTTGAACGCCCCATACCGCGCTACCCCTCACTTTTTCTCGGTGTATTGGAACTCTCTCCTCTGGAGGTGGCTCAATTCTATCAACCACTGGCAGGGGATGGTATTCATACGCCTCTGCGTGCTATTCGAGGGGTTACCACCCATCAGGGGGAGCCGCTCAACCGCTATTCACTGCAGGTTAATGAGGTGGCCTCAGCAGAGTCTATTGCACTGCTACAGTGGGGATTACAGCATGTGGTTCGGGATGGGACGGCAATCGGGCTTAAGCATATGCTCGGTTCTCAATATGGGCTGGCGGGAAAGACAGGTACCACAGATGAGTTAAAAGATAGTTGGTATGCAGGTTTTAGTGGTGACCGCCTTGCTGTGGTATGGATGGGGCGGGATGATAATAAACCTGCAGGGCTGACGGGTAGCTCAGGGGCGATGCGTGTTTGGGGGCAATTGATGGCTCAGATGCCGATTACCCCACTCTCGATCGTCTATCCGGAATCCATAGTAAAGGTGAAACCAAAGCCAGCCTGTAAAGAGGCTGAGTGGATACCATTTGTAAAGGGCAGTGAACCGACAGGCGGGGTACAATGTGACCGTTATGGCTAGTACTCCGACAATATTGTTTTGACCATATCAGTAAGCCTGAATGGGGTGAGCTGCAAGGCGGATGAACGCAGGGCTGACACTATGAATGCCATTGGGCATTCAAGGTCATCTAAGGATAACCGTAGTTAATTCAAGAGAGGATAACGAAGCAGATGGCCCCATTCAGATTTACCC
>DUYW01000054.1 GCA_013349825.1 Gammaproteobacteria bacterium
AACCTCTGAATAAGTCATGTGTAAATGCCTAACGCCCATAGCGCCCAATATCTTCGTTGCTCGACCTCGTTCCTCGGTTGAAAACCTTGCTAATAGCCTGCCACAAGGTGAATTGCGCTTGCGCAAGAGAAGGTGCCCTGGGGTATTGGCTGCGATCTTCGCCTTGATCTTGGACACTATGGACGTAATTCAAATCACCCTGACTTGTTCAGAGGTTCCTTAGCTTTGAGAAAACTCCGAACCCATTTTTTTAAATTTACCCTGCTGACTCCTAGCCTGTATCGAATACTGCTTCTCGCGCCGATGCTTTCTGGTGAAATGGTGCTCTCGATTATCTCTATTGCCGGGCTTGCACTGGTCACCTTGGTTCCTTATCCCCGTCAATTGAAGCAAGCGCAGAAAGCACCTCTTTCTCTACCAAAACACCAGACCATTCTCAGCCATCCTCGTACTGAGAGAGTGATCTCAAATCTTCTCCGTACCCAGGCTCAGCCTCAAAGGCCGCTGTTACAGCACATGCCAGAACCTGAAACCACAGAGACTGAAACCCTATTGAGCCGCTCTACGGCGGCTGAAGATGCTCCCACCCCTCTCACGACAACAGTTACTGAAACGCCCCAACCTAAAACCACCACCATTACTGATACCGCTCTGTCAGAAGAGTGTGTCTATGAGATGGTCGCTGACGATGATTATGAAGAGATCCCGGATAATGAAGAGCATGAGTGGTTGCCTGCACGGGAGCGGGCAGACGCGCTATTTGCGGTCTGTCAGCTCTATGATGAATTACAACTCCAAAAGATCCCTTTTGCAGTATTGATTGGCGAACGTAATGATGAAGAGATTCTCTCATTGCCCAGTGAACGACTGGATGTTGTGCTCTCTTTCCAGCAGGAGCTGCTTGAACTCTGCTCAATCTTTGGCTTTGATCAGCCACAAACACTGTTTGACCACCTATTCTACTGCAGCATCACCCAGCAGCGCTCCAGTAGCCTGAAATACCTGCTATCTACGATTACCCCTCTGGTGGTAGAGAGTTTGGCCATCCGTGACCCTGAGACACGCGAAGCCTGCTATCTTGAAATTATTGAGCACCTGACCGATACCGGTGAGTTTCTCTCTTCTGAAAAGCAGACGCTGATCGAGAAGTGGCATCAGGAGTTTATCCCTCCAGATGAACCTGAACTAACTGAATACAGAGAATCCTCAACCAAACCTTCATCTGAAATTGACCAAATGAGTGTAGAGGTTGAGCAACAAATTAAAAGCGAACTAGCGGATCAAGAGGAGTTTGTACCAATTTCTGAGGTGGAGTCGAACATTTCAAACAGCCATTTAAAGATTGATACCTCACAAGATACCCCCCTCTCAGCAGATGAGAGTCGTGCGGAGATTGTGACATCTCCCGAGCCTGATAAAATTGTAAATGAGACAGGCGAAGCTGGCGAGAACCGCAGAATTGAGCAAGCAGTAGAGAACATTCAGCGCAGTACCAAGCTGTCCCAACAACCATCACAGCTTGATGTGTTCGAGGCTACAAAGGACGCAGCTCCTCCATCTGCAGCCCACTCGCCCTCCAGACCAGAGAGGGTGACCACATTTGGTCAGCTGACTGAACGCCACGGCATCACTCTACAACAACTACTCCAACAGCAGTCACCTGCCAAGAAAGAGCAAGAGAGGTGGTTAGAACTACTACTCTCTACAAGAACAGAACTACCCGAAGAGTATGCTCAATTTTCCACTCAACTTGAAGGGCGTGCTGCCGACTTACTAATTGAATCCCTTCTCCGAATCCAGTTACAGAATCGCATCTGCCACCTCTATCAAACTCTGGGAGAAGAGGGTGATTTTGATGATACCGCAAAACAGATTATCACAGCACTAACCGAAGAGTTCAGTGAAGCCGTTGTCTCCAACCACAGATCCACTATTGAGCAACATCTCGACTGGGCCAGCAGTGAAGCCTCTGTGGGCTGTAGTGAACCATTAAGGCTATTATCACACCGCTACTCTTAGTCTACTCTACGACTGCATCCGGCAAATTTCTATCACAGACCAGCCGTCAATATTTTATCAAAGTGCTGCCCTTGTTCACTAATTTAAGCGGAGAAGAGCCCACCATAACTCTAAAAAAGTATAATATTCATACATTTAATAACAATCCACATGGAGAGGATGTTAGTGAATCAAAAAATTACACCTGTAGCCGTTCTGGTAGAGGATGATCCAGTCTTCAGAAAGTCGATTGAAGATGCCATCCACGCACTACCTGAGGAGTGGAAACTTCACAGTTTCCCGCAGGGAAGTGGTGCACTCGACTTTATACAACAACCTGCTCAAGCCATTGATTTACTGCTCGTTGATATTGGCTTGCCCGATATCAGTGGACTTGAGATCATCCGGGCAGCTCACCAGCAGTTCACAGATCTGCCAATATTGGTGGTTTCCGTAATTGGAAAAAAAAGGATTTTAGTAGAGGCCATTCGAGCGGGCGCCAAAGGGTACCTGCTAAAAGGGGAAGGCTCGGCTTCACTCTCTCACGCCATATCAGAGGTGCTTGAGGGCAGTTACCCCGTAAGCCCTTCTCTGGCACGCCACCTGTTTGAACTGGCCGGTGCCCCACCTCAATCCAGTAACGAGCTCCCAATTGACCTCTCTCCCAGAGAACTGGAGTTACTGAAACACCTTTCACTCGGCAATAGCTATGCAGAGTGCGCCCAACTAATGGGGGTTGCTCTCTCTACCATTCAGACCCATATCCGCAATACCTACCGCAAACTGGAGGTCTCCAACCAGATGCAGGCCGTCTCAAAAGCACGGGACTACGGCGTGATCTAGGATTAAGACCTCAAAGTCACCTCAACCAACACTCCCGGTTTTGCATTACCAATGGAAAACCGGGCACCGATACTGGCTGCTCGCCTCTCCATATTGCCAATACCACGATTTCTCTTCAACTCATCAGGCAGACCCACCCCGTTATCCTGAACTGTAATCTGAAGGTGATGCCCTTCAGAACATCGGGCCGTAACCCGTATCTGTTTTGCCCCGGCATGCTTCAAGCTATTATGAATCGCCTCTTGAAGAATGCGTAGTAGCTGCAAGGTTGCATGCTCCGTAACGAAGAAACACTCTTGTAGTTCGATTTTCCACTCTATCTCTACACCCATCTCCACCAAACGGAGCTGCATCCGGTAACGATACTGTGCAAGCGCCTCTTCCAGGGTCACCCCCTGATTCCCAAACAGATCAACGACCAGATGAAGGTCATCAATGCACTCTCCCATCAGCTCTACCAGCCGCTCTTTGCTGTACTCCCCACCCATAATCATCAACCGGGCACTCATCAACTGGGAACCAAAACCATCATGTACCTCTTCCAAAAGCCGTTCCCGTTCAGCACTCTTACGCTCGATCAACTTCAGCTGTAGCTGCTGGTTTTTCTTTTTCTGTAATAGATAGAGCAGAGCCACAACCAGCAAAACAAAAATAGTCCCCAGCAACGTCCGTTTCAATGTTCGAACATACAGCTTCTCTTCAACCATCGGCTGAAACCAGTGTTGAATAATTTCATCCTGCTCCTTTGCTGTGATCTGTTCAATGGCCTTGTTGATAATCCTGAGTAACTGGGGGCTGCCCGGATGGATATGAGCAGCAAAATTGGGGCCATCCCCCAGCATCTTTCTGATCTTGAGCTGTACCCGGGTGATTCCACTGTGACGAATCGTATAGTCAAGTGCCAACAGCGTTGATACAAAGGCATCCAGCTCTCCAGTGGCCACTTTTCGAATACCATCCAGATCAGAACCCGCTTCAATAAAATTTGCCTGCGGATAGCTCTCTCTAAGCCGCTTGATATCAGCCCCTCCGATATACCCAATCTTCCCCTCTTCAACCATTACCCCAAAATCCGCTGCTCCTTCACGACTGGAGTGCACCACATAACCGGATTCAGAAGTCAGATAGGTCGTAGAGACTCCATAACGATCACTCTCAATCGCATCAGCTCCCGGTACCAGCTTACATACACCTTTCTCAAATAGCTCTCGAGTCTGCCGGTAGTTCTCTGCTGGGACAAGCTGAAAAGAGAGTCCGGTCTTTTCTGAAATCAGTGAGAGATAGTCCGCAAAAATACCCTCATGTCGCCCGGATGCATTAATCTGCTCAAAAGGCATAAAAGCAGGATCCACACAAAACGGAATAACCGGATGGTCTGCAATAAAAACTTTTTCTTCCACTGTTAGCTCAAGCAGCTGTGCGTACACGGGCTGCCCCGGCATAATGCTAAAAATGACCACAGCCAACCAGATTATTGGAGGCCTGTTTGATATTGAAAATTGTATTAACCGGGATAGGGAGTTGCTCACGGGCTTTCCACCGAACCACCAGAGGTGGGCATCTGCCTCCTGCTCTCACAGAACGTAGCGTACGAATTTCCCGCACTACGCTCTTCAAAAGTTGATTCACAGTACGGCAAGAACTTATAGCCTCCCATAGGGGTAACACCAGTTTTGGTTTCTGCAACGGATAGCGCTCCTTCAATTTCTGGAAGCTTTCTTACGTTACTTTTCCTTTACAGTTTCGACTACTCAGTATTTTACGCCAGTAACATTCTGTTGCATGATATACATTCTGCAACGCACTGAGATTACCTGCAATACTGTAGTAGGCATAGTGACTACGCAATACGCAGTATTAAGCAGCTTGTGTGGTTCTGTACCCATCAAACCTGTTGTTCGAGTCACCTTAGGATCGATTGTTAGAACCCCTTTAGCTACCCTTTTGGTACCTTTTAGCTACCTTTTAGGTAACTATTCAGCTTACCCCCTGAAGCGAAGTAACACCCCTGGGCCAGTTCGGTTACAGCACCGTGCTGAATAGTTACCTTTTATAGAGATACTATTACTCTAGCGTAGCGGCTGGTTGTTGTACCAAATAGCATTGACCGGAAAATGTTGTCTCTTTCTCTTTGTGACCACGAATTCTCAGGAAGGGAGATGGATCATAGTGCATACTGCCTAAAACCTTACCAGAAGTGGCTTCGATTGAGCTGGTCTCCGTTTTTATGATGTCTCCACCAACCAGTTTACGATATCGATAGTTGGAGTGTGTTGGAGTAATCTCCCACTCCTCAATAATGCGATCATTATTGTAGTAGGTTAGCGCAGTTATGGTACGTGTACTCTGATCAGGCACATCGACCTTCACATCATCAACATGGGTAACCTCATTGGTTTTGGTATTGATCTCATCCATACTGCATTGCAGTGAGGTAATTTCAGCCTGTGAGGCAAATGCCACTGACATCAGTAGTAGTCCGACGCTTTTTCTCATTATTATTTCTCCTAGTGTTGATGTTGTTATTGAGAATAGAGTATTTGTAATCACTTTGTCCAGTAGTCTGCACGCTCTGGCAATACCCAGCGTACTCCACCCTTTGGATTTTCGACATCTCCCCGGTAGCGAGGGATCAAATGAATATGCAGATGAGGAATGGATTGTCCCGCAAACTCACCATTGTTGATCCCGATATTGTACCCATCCGGGCTAAACTCTCGGTCCAGCTCCTGTTTTGCCTGCTGAATCGCTGCAAAGAGCGCTGCCTGCTCATCTACCGTAACATCAAAAAAGGTTGGCATATGACGTTTTGGCAGAATCAGGCTATGTCCAGGAGAGAGCTCATAACCATCCCGAATGGTATAGGTAAGCTTACACTCTGCTATAATCCTTTCTGAAGGCAGTTTACAGAGAAAGCAGTCTGATTGATTACTCATGGTTGTGGAGAATAACACAGCTATCTATCGTGGCAACTTGATCGATATCAGACCCGCAATCAGGACCATCAAGGCCGACCATCCCAAACATGCGGCCATCCCTTGCATTTGATAGAGCCAACCTGAAAGCACTGTCCCCATGAGGCGCCCTCCGGCATTTGCCATATAGTAGAAGCCAACATTGGTTGCCACTTTATCGTGTTCTGAGTAGGCCAAAATCAGGTAGGAGTGGATTGCAGAGTTGACTGCAAAGAACACTCCAAACAGTAGCAGCCCCAGGGTAACAACCCATGCCGGATCCCATTGTAATACCAGACCCCAGGCGATCCCTGCGGGGATTACGGCGAGCATAAGTGCAACCTTCATTGCTGTTTTTCCATCCGGCAAGTGCTGACCACGCTTCAACCACAGCGGAACCAATGATTGCACAATGCCATAACCTATAATCCAGACCGCCAAAAACCCACCGACCTGTAGATGGTTCCACTCCATAGTTGAAGCCAAAAACAGGGGCAGCGCCACCACGAACCAGACATCCCGTGCTCCAAATAGAAAAAAGCGTGCTGCCGAGAGCCAATTAATCTCACGGGTACGCGAAAAGAGCTGTGAAAATTTTGGCTTATGCTGTGTTTTTCCGATCTCTTCAGATAGCAGCAGCCAATTAATAACCAAACTGATGAGCAACATACCCGCCAATAGTAACAACGCCATCTGAAACCCGAACTGCGCAAGTAACAGCGCACCCAGGAAGAACCCTCCCCCCTTCAATGCATTTTTTGACCCTGTCAGTATCGACACCCATTTAAACAGGCGGGCACTCTCCTGCTGTTTGGGAAGCATCAACTTTACACTGGCCTTGGCGCTCATTTTATTGAGGTCCTTTGCAACTCCTGAAAGTGCCTGTGCAGCCATCACATAGGGGACAGAGAGCCAAGCCGTTGGGACTGCCAGCAGTGAAAGAGCCACAACCTGCATACCTATTCCAATCTGCATGGTTCTATTCAAACCGATTCGCGAGCCAATCCACCCTCCTACCAGGTTGGTTACTACGCCGAAGAACTCATAGAAGAGAAAAAGCATCGCAATTTCCAGTGGCGCGTACCCTAACTGATGGAAGTAGAGCACAACCAACATACGAATCGCCCCATCGGTCAGGGTAAATACCCAGTAGCTCAACGTGACCACCAGATAACCTTGAAAACCTTCCGTGGTTAGCCTCTCACTCATCCAACCACCCCTTTGGAATAAACTGTAAATCTTCAGGACGATCAATGTCCACAAGGGGGGGTAGCGCGTACCAATTCAGCTGCTGTTGCTGGAGGACCCCAATGGTCTGCTCCATCACACGGTCCGTTCCCCAGGTTATTCCCTGAAAAACAGTAGCCACGGGCACTCTCGTGGCAATCAACACATAACCACCATCTTCTGCGGGTACAATCACCACATCATGCTGTTCCAGTGTATCAGCCACTGTTGCCAATAGTGACCGATCAATCTGCGGACAATCACTCCCCATCAAGATCACTGTGTCATGCAACTGAAGCGTACCCTCAATCGCCTTGTGCATACGTTCTCCAACATCTTCTCCATGCTGTGGCTGTAATTCGATCTTAAAGCGTTGCTGAAGTTCTGAAAAGGTGGAGTGGTTACAGTCGGGTGCGCAGCAGAGCGTAACTGGCCCGAGTGACGACGCAGCCGCCTCAGTAACCACCCACTCTGTCATTTTTTGCTGCAGTTGTGCCGCACCCAACGCACCCAATGCAGGAATCAGTCTTGTTTTTGCTGTACCTGCCTCAGGTGCCTTGGAAAATACCAGCAGCGCTCTACTCATCGGTACCAGTGGGCAATCCGCTGTGGTGATACACCCGCCCAGTAGCTCAAGCGCAGCCACCACATCAACAAGATTGTACGCATAACCCCACGCTCCTCCCAGCGACGGCTGGAGGTAATCAGTGGAGTATGGATACATGCCGGTGCAGCAATCTTTTTGAGCTTTCTGCTCAACTCAATATCCTCCATTAAAGGGATTTGTGGAAAACCACCCAGCTGTTTAAACAGCTTACGCTGAATGAAGATGCCCTGATCCCCCGTCGATATACCACTCCAGCAGGAGCGCTGGTTCATCCACCACTCTACCACGCGCAACACCGTACGCTCTCCACTCAGACGCACATCAAATCGTCCCCACGCACCCTCTTGCAGCGCCTGAAGGATCCTCTGATCTCCTGCGTCAGGTACAACTGTATCAGCATGGAGAAACCAGAGCGCATCACCCTGTGCCACTTCTGCCCCGGCATTCATCTGCAGGGCTCGCCCTTTTATAGATTCAACAAGCTGATCAATGTAAGGGGTGGCCAGCTGAATAGTTGTATCGGTACTGCCACCATCCACCAAAATAATCTCTACCTGCCGTTTGCGCATCGCCTGTAGCGGCAGCAAGGTGTTTACAATAATCTCTGCCTCATTGAGTGCAGGGATCACAATTGAGATCAAGCGATGCCCCCCGTGGCGCGATCAAGCGCACCACCACAACTTGAGCCTTGACCTGCGGTACAACCATAACAGTGACCCGCAACCTGGATAGGACGCTGTTGAAGGGAGAGCTCCAGTAGATCACGAAGATGAAGGGGATCATCTACTTCATCGACCAGAGGCATTTTCAACATCTGGTTAAAATCACAATCATAGAGATAACCCTGCCAGTCAACACTGATGAGGGTCCGGCACATAACGGTGGCCAGATTCTGTGGCTGGTGGGCAGACTGCAACAGATCCATGTAGCCAGAAAACTCCCCTTTTGAGAGCAGCAGACTACCAAAGCGATGGATCGGCAGGTTAGCAATGGTCAGCAGTTGATTAAAAACAATACCGTATGACTCTCTCAGTACACGTTTGTAATCGACCTCCAGTGACTGTTGATCGGGTGGAAGGCTCGCCCCCTGCGGGTTATAGACCAAATTAAGTACCAGTCCACCTTCTCGACTCCCATACCCCAACTTATTGAGCCGTTTGAGCCCCTTAATGCTCTCTGAGAAGGTTCCTTTGCCACGCTGTGCATCCACATTATCTTCAAGATAACAGGGCATGGATGCGACCACCTCGACGCGGTGATCTGCAAGAAACTGAGCAAGCCCTTGCTGTTCTGGAAGCTCCAAAACAGAGAGGTTACAGCGGTCAATGACCTGCACACCCAATTTCGATGCCGCTTCTACCAACATTTTGAAGTGGGGATTCAGTTCAGGGGCACCACCCGTCAGATCCAGCTGGGTAATCTTCCCCTGCTCCAGTATGCGGATTACCCCATCGATATTCTCTCGATCCATCATCTCGCTACGTTTTGGCCCAGCATTCACGTGACAGTGGATGCAACTCAAGTTGCAGCGATATCCCAGGTTCACCTGCAGCGCAGACAACGATTCACGTTGAATTTCAGGAAAGGAGATCTCTTTCAGTAGAGGAGTTGTATCAAGCATAGTCGGTATTTTTGGCCAATCAATTCCTCTATTCTATCAGTATGATAACTCAGTAGAGGATTGATCAATAAAAGGGTATAGCTGTTGAGTATCAGCACTACAGACACATCGTATTAACCCTCAACAGCAACTCCCTCCATCACTACGCTGCTGCTGATCCACATCGATATCAAATGGCATTGTGGTTCCACAACCATCAAAGATCCCATAGTGAGCATCCCAATTTCCAATAAACTCAAAATGTTCAGCAAATCGGCTCTGATGGAGCATAAGCCAACTGTTTCCACAAACAGGCTCTACCTTGCCGCTCTGAAAAATATGACTCTTATCCAATACAAAGCAGTCAGGGTGGTGTTCAACCGTTCCTTTATAGATTACTGCCTGACCAAAATCTTCACAGCTCTCTTCCAGTTCAGGAATCTTGAAGAGACGGTAGGTCGCAGAGAAAAAGCGGTGTGGCCCCAGTTTTTCCTCAATTTTCGGATTATCAATAGTTAAAGGACGGTCTTCAACTAAGCGGGGATCGGCAAATCCGTTACGTTTAGCAAGGGTTAAAAAATCATTCCAATAGAGTGCACCACTCAGACACTCCCCATAGAGTAACGGATCTTTCACTAAACTCTCCGGTACTCGTCGCTCTGAGTAGACATCCGAAAAGTAGAGTTCACCGCCCGGTTTCAATACACGCCACGCCTCTCGCAAAACAGCATCTTTATCTGGAGAGAGGTTGATGACACAGTTGGAAATAATGATATCGAAACTCTCATCTTCCAAAGAGAGTTCATCCAGTTTCTCGATATAACCCTTGTGGAACTCCACATTGGGTTGTGCATAACCATATTGATCTGTATGCCACTGGATATGGCGATTTGCCACCTCGAGCTGCTCATCTGTCATATCAACACCTACAATATAACCACGCTCCGACACCAGTCGTGACAGCAGATAACAGTCTCTTCCGGAGCCACTTCCCAAATCAAGAATACGAGTACCCTCAAGCTGTTGAGGTGCCACCAATCCACACCCATAATATTTGGATGCAACTTCCGTATGAATCTCAGCGAGTGGCCCTTTAAGGTACTCCGGCATACTGCTGTCGGTACAGCAGGCATCTGTTTGCAGATCACCACTCGTAACCAGAATCTGTCCGTAATACTTCTTCACTTCATCATGCATTGATTGTTATTCCATAGATTTGTTGATAATTTTATTATATCTTATTGCGTGAGTGTCTCAGCATTGCTGAGCAGAAAATGGTTTAAACCAACGCTATAATATAATTTTCAATGGTATACCAACCCAAATGCCCCCCTCCTTAACAACCAACGAACTGCTTGAACTGGACCGGAACCATCTCTGGCATCCATATAGCAGTATGCTGCACCCTGACACGGTATATCCTGTCAGCTCTGCAGATGGACACACCATTACACTGGAGGGTGGCGAACGTCTGATTGATGGGATGTCCTCCTGGTGGTCTGCAATTCACGGCTATAATGTCAGCGAAATTAACCGTGCGCTTGAAGAACAAATCAGTCAATTCTCTCATGTGATGTTTGGAGGATTGACACACCGCCCAGCGGTTGAGTTAGCGCGGCGTCTGCTCGAGCTGACCCCACCTCTTCTTCAGCATATTTTTCTGGCTGATTCAGGGTCTATCTCGATTGAGGTCGCCCTCAAAATGGCTCTTCAGTATTGGATTGCTGTTGAGCAACCTGCCAAGAGAGAGATTGCAGTTCTTCAGGGCGGATATCACGGTGATACTTTCGCTACGATGGCACTGGCTGACCCTGAAAATGGTATGCATACGCTCTTTCATCACCATTTAACGCCACATCACTTTATCCCACGCCCTGCAACCCCCTTCAACCACGAGTGGGATGATGAGGCGATTACCCCTCTGCAAAATACCCTTGAACAACATCACACCACACTTGCGGCATTGATTCTGGAGCCGGTTGTGCAAGGGGCAGGAGGGATGTATTTCTACCACCCACAATATTTACAGAGAGCACGGCAACTCTGTGACCAATATCAGGTACTGTTAATTGCCGATGAGATTGCAACAGGGTTTGGCCGAACTGGAGAGCTGTTTGCCTGTGACCATGCCAGTATCACACCCGATATTCTCTGCCTTGGAAAAGCTTTAACGGGAGGAACATTGTCATTGGCGGCAACAATGACGAGTCACACGATTGCCTCTGCAATATCAGAATATAAGACCGGTACTTTGATGCATGGCCCCACCTTTATGGGCAACCCACTGGCCTGTAGTGCTGCCAATGCAAGCATTGATCTACTCTGTTCTCGTCCCTGGCAGAGTGCAGTCAAGCAGATTGAACAGGAGCTGCAACAGGGGTTAGCACCTTGTAGCGAGCTAAACAGCGTAAAAGAGGTACGGGTTCTTGGTGCGATTGGTGTGGTTGAGATGCACAAAGCTGTTGATCTTAGAGTCATACAACCGCTGCTGGTCAAACAGGGAATCTGGGTACGTCCGTTCGGGAGCTTAATTTATCTAATGCCCTCTTACGTTATTACCACGGAGGCCTTACAAAGGCTGACTCGTGGAGTTGTTGCGGTCATTTCAAGCTTGGCAAGCGAATAACCTTACTGTTTAAGGAACCCCTGATTCAAATTACCCAGACTTGTTCAGAAGCTTCTTAGAGCTGTCCAGCTCGTTCTCAAGCTCCACAATCCTATGCTTTAACTGCTGACTCTTCTTCCACTGTAATGAGAAAAATTCAGCCACCTGAATCAACTCTTCAGGAATAAAAGGCTTTTTCAGGTAGACATAGTTATTACCAAGGTGCAGCTTAATATCACTCAGCGAGTAGTCTGCATAGGCGGAGACAATGACGATATATACGTTGGGATCAATTTTCAGCAACTGCCCACTGCACTCCACGCCATCCATGCCTGGTGGCATACGGATATCCATAAATACGGTAGAGAAAGGCTCGCCTGCTGTATGGGCTTGATGAAAGATCTCAATCGCCTCTTCTGCAGAGGAGGCCTTAACCATCTCAAAGGTCTCTTTTGAGGAGTCAACAGTGGATTTACTTTCATCTTTGCCCACTGAAAGGTCTGCTGTTAGCAACTCCAACAGACGATCGGCTTCATCATCATTTGCAGCGATCAAGATCTCTTCATAGGCATCTAAAACACTGAAGTCATCATCTACAACCAGTATTTTTCTATTTGCTTCAATCATTATCTATCTCATCATTAATTAGAATAGCGTAACTTCACCACTCAACTCAGCATCCTCAGCTGAAGTTGTATGATACTCATCATGGACACGGAACATCTGAATATCTTTACCTAACCGGTGTCTCTCTTTCCCCCACAAGGCATCTTCATTCAGACGTGAAGCATCATCATGCAGAAAATGGCCCAGAATCGCAAACTCACTAAAGTAGGTATCTCTCTCAACGGGGAAATCATACGGGACTAATTCGCGGTCCCAAATTGAGGAGACCAGAGGGAAGGTTCTTTTGGCCCTTCGATGGGTGACCACGGCGATATCACCATTTTTGAGGCGTACTGTAATGCCTGGAGGGTACACACCAATTTCAGCAATAAAGTGACGCACGATATCCTGATCATACTGCTCCTTCTCCCCCTTCAAAAGGTAGCGCATTACATCTTGAGGGCTTCCAGGTTTGCGATCCATTCGAGGGGAAATAGTAGCACCATACCGGTCAGCGATGGCAAGAACTCGTGACTCTTCAAAAATAGCACTCCCCTGCTGTTTATTCGGATAACCACTACCATCCATTCTCTCATGATGATACCCAACAGCCCTTAACCAGTCCTTATCTTTAACCCCCATACCAATCAACATCTGCACAGAGGTTGCGGGATGTTTACGGATGGCCTCAGTCTGCCACTCCTGGAGTGGACCACTGTGGCGAAAAAGGTCCTCTTGCATCGATAACATTCCCAAGTTCTCAGTCAATGCTGCACTGGCAAGCTTGGTCACCCGCTGCTTACTCCACCCCAGACTATTTGCTGTGAGAATTGAAAAAACAGCATTCTGCAAGGTGCGTATTATCGAATGTTTGAGGTCTGTTCTCAGATGAACCATACCGATCATCGCATCTGGATCAGAGATCATCTTGTGGTAGAGCTCAACGGAGATACGGGTCACATCATTGACTACGTTAAAACCGTTGGTGAGAAAGTTAGAGTAGGTAATATCAAGGCGAAACATCAGATCTTCAATATAATCTGTGACGGTTACATCATCTGCTTTGGTAACAATGCTCGCAGCTGGGGCATCATCTTTTTCGCCGTTTGCAGTGGTATAGGTTTCCCACTGGCAGAGTTGGTCAATTCTGGACTGGTTGTAGATAACTACCCCCTGTCTCATCAACAGAGAGCCATCGCCCTTGTAGATATTAAACGGAAGCGGTACTTCCAGATCGATCATGCCACGTATTACACGCATCGGATGGCCTCAATGCAGGCGTTATTCAACATAGAAACGCCCCTCTGGAGTTCTCCTCCAGACTGGTAACGGGTCAAGTTTAATACGGTCAGGTTCATAAAAAACACAAAAAACTATGGCTGGTTTGCCGGCTCATAAAACTAAACCTGAACTCTATCGAATAAACTTCCCTCAATCAAACAAGACCCGTCATCAATTTATACCAGTTGCAAGCCGAGAATACCTTCCATCTTTTCAGCTGTCTCTGATTTACCTGTACGACTATCCCCAACCAAGGCAACGGTAATGCTAACCTCACTGCAATGCTCTCCAGCCAGCTCACGTTTCTCCAATGCAATCTCTTTAATCAAGTCAATAATATCTTCTGCAAGACGTGCGGGTGCCAACTGCTCTACTTCATCCCGGTCGTTATAGCCGCACCGCTGTAGATCGGCATCACTATTTTCGCTGTAAACTCCAGCCATCAACTGACTGAACGCCACACCAAGATAGAGCTCTTTGCGCTCAACCAGCGTCTTTGCAGAAGAGATAAAGAGTGCTTCATTTTTCAGGAACTGCGTATAGAGGTCAGGGTGAAGTACCGTTTCTGTCTCATCCCGGAGCAGTGGAAACGGGTTAGCCCAGTAGCTACTCTCTTTTGCTCCACGATGGGTATGAGTACTACCCGCAGCCACTCGCTCACCCAAGCGAAAATGTTCGATGGCTTCATCGACACTCATTGCTGCATTAATAGCAGAGGTACCATGCTCAACCAGTTCAAAATTATTCATATAGAGCAGTACATCCAGGGGGTTCCCGCTCATCACCTCAGTATCTTCTGTTACCGGGACGATCTGACGTGCATTTGATCCGGTATCCTTGTTGTATCCAACTTCTCGCCCGATCATCAGCAGTTTTGCATGTTCACTAAAGCCGTCCAGACAGGCAAAAGCCCCTGTCTCTGTGCCAAAGAAGATGGGACGTACCGTGTCATCACTCCCTTTCTCCATCTCTATGCGGCCCATATCATCTGCCTTGATTAACATCTCAGCAATATAAGGCCCCTGCTCCTCATCAAAACGGACAATATAACGTGTGCAACCACAGTGCAGAGGGAGCTCCCCTTTACGGATCGCCAACACATTGTGCAGTGTCAGAATAGGCTTTTTACAGTAACCAAAATATTTAAGCTCATCACGGTCAGGCACAAGCCCAACCAAAAGCTCACTCTCTTCATCCCAGTAGTACCCAATATCATCAGATTTTGCATTGGGATCACTGAAAATAAAGATACCATCCGGGCGACGGTTCTGCTTGATATCCTCAATGTGGGCAAAGGGAAACAGATTCAACAGACCCGGCTCCATCTCCACACTGCCTCGTGATTTGTGGAGATAGGCAACAATCAACCAGGCACCTACCTGCAGAGGGACTGAAACCCAATCCTCTGAATTAAACTGATTCAGGTCAAGAGGGTTGTGATCCAACTCATAAAAGGGCTCTGCCCGCTTGTTGGAAGGGGTGGAATAGTCCACACCTGTTCGTATATCAGCCGCAATAGTTAAGGGCACATGTGAAAGTGCAACATAATCCGCTGGCAAATTGAAGTAGTGCCCCGAGATCTCACCCGCTGTCACGTTTGGAGAGGCATCCAGACCATGACTTCTACGTACGCCATGCTCCATATCCACTTTACGCAGTAGTGTACGACGAGTCTCAAGAATCAAGTCTGAAAGAGAGGTTGCCTTTTCGGTAACCTTGTCCTTGACTGAGTCTGGTGTCTCTACCCCTGTAGAGACCACATCATTCTGCAGCCGTACCAATCTCGAATAGCTACTGGAACGAAAATGGTGGAATGCTCCATCCAGAAAACGAACCAGATTACGGGCACGCTCCAGTGGGTTTCCAGCCTCAATTTCGCTATTTTCCAGAAGCTTTAAAAAATCACGCGCACAGACACCCCTGATAAAGTCGACCTTATGGATCGCCTCATTTTTTCGGCGTACATCACGATGATCTAAATTTTCGATAAACTCCTTCTTGTAACTCTTTAAGAAACGAGAAAAAGGTAAACTCTTAATTAACTGTTCTGGGGTATTGCACCCTTCACGTATCTCTAAAATCTGCTCCATTAAATCCTTCCTGTTACAAATAATCCGTCTATTTTAACACAAATCAGAGCTAAAACAGGAGATGCATACACGGAGTTTATGGTCAGTGAACCGGCCTATAAACCCGGATTACAACAGACACAGAAAGCAAACGATCCAGTATAATATCGATAGCCCGTAGCGTTTATTGTGCCACAAAGAACCATTATCTAACTGTTTCTATTAAATAACATGCTTTTAACCCTGTCCCAATCTTGAAAAAAACAATGAAAACAAAAAAAGTATCTGTCCTGATGTGCTGCATGGGTAATATTTGCAGATCCCCTACTGCTCACGGCGTATTTCAAAAAATGGTAGACGAGTCTGGTTTGACAGATCAAATTGAGGTGGATTCTGCCGGAACACACTCTTATCACGTTGGCAATCCACCGGACTCACGCGCACAACAGACAGCCCTTCGCAGAGGCCTGGATATGAGTGACCTGAAAGCCCGAAAAGCGAAACAACGTGACCTTGAACAATTTGACCTAGTACTGGCAATGGACCGTGATAATTACTCTATACTTGAGGGCTACACAACCGCTGAAACACATGACAAGCTACGGCTCTTTATGGATTTTGCATCTGATCAGTGGCGAACCCGAGAGGTCCCTGACCCTTACTATGGCGGTCCCAACGGATTCGAACAGGTATTTGACATGGTTGAAGACGCCTCGCGCGGACTACTGAACCATATCCGGAAAAACTACAATCTTCGTTGACAATCAGACGCCCCACCCTTTCCAAGGGCGTCTGTTCACTAGTACTCGTACAGGCACCTAGGTACCTTCTGAAGGAGCCTCCTTCGGTGCCGCTGTAGATACCTCTTTTTTGGGGGCTTCCTTCACACTTTCTCTTTTGGGTACCTCTGTCGCAGTACCGGGCTTCAGATCTGGCTTAGGCTTGGTTTCTGGCTTGGGCTTGGGCTTGGCTTCTGGCTTGGGCTTGGCTTCTGGCTTGGGCTCGGCTTCTGACTTAGCTTCTGGCTTGGGCTTGGCTTCTGGCTTGGGCTCGGCTTCTGACTTAGGCTTGGCTTCTG
>DUYW01000055.1 GCA_013349825.1 Gammaproteobacteria bacterium
AGCAGACGAGCCAGTACACCTTAGACCCGACACGGCTACAGTGGCTCAACCAGCGTTTGGCTACCCTCTCTGACCTAGCTCGCAAGCACCAGTGTGATGCAGAGGCTCTATTTGAGAAGCAGCAGTCACTACAACAGCAGCACGACCAACTCCACGCCGCTGCAGACGAACTAGAGGGGCTACAGCAGGCGATCAACCAAGCAGAGGCAAGCTGCCTGAAAACTGCAAAACAGCTCCACCAGCTACGCAGTAAAGCCGCCAAACAACTGCAGACGACGGTAACTGAGGAGATTCAGCAGTTGGGAATGGAGCAAGGTACCTTCCAGGTCCAACTGACCCCTTTTACCGATAACCTGTTTCGCGCCCATGGCATGGATGAGATCGCCTTTATGGTGGAGACCAATCCCGGCAACGGCTTCCACCCACTCGCCAAGACCGCCTCTGGCGGCGAACTATCCCGCATCAGCTTGGCAATTCAGCTCGCCTCAGCCAACCGTGGACAGACACCTACATTGATCTTTGATGAGGTGGATAGCGGCGTTGGTGGTGGCACCGCAGAGCGCATTGGACAGAAGTTGCATCAACTGGGTGAGGAGACCCAAATTCTCTGTGTCACCCACCTACCTCAAGTTGCGGCACAAGGGCATCAGCACTTGAAGATCGAGAAGCAGCAGAATCGAGACGCTGCAGATACCAGCAGCCAGATTACCCTACTCTCCACCAAGGATCGCATCGAAGAGGTTGCTCGTATGCTGGGTGGCGTTGAGATCACCGAACAGACACGAGCACACGCCAAAGAGATGCTCTCTGTAACGGAATAGCAGCGGAATAGTCCCCGTTTATCTCATGCCCCTCGACTGGTATGATGGCCCCCACTTAACCCCCCTGACCAGATCAACCGAGTGTTTACGATGACAAAAAGAGAACTCCCCCTGCTACTGCTTGTTCCACTGCTTCTACAGGGCTGCAGCTCAACGCTGGAAGAGAAGATGCCAGAGTTCTCGATGCCAGATCTTTCACTCCCTGACATCTCGATGCCCTCGGTACCCGGCATCTACCGCGCCGATATTCATCAAGGCAATATTCTAGAGCAGGAGATGATTGACCAGCTGCAACCGGGGATGAACAAACGCCAGGTGCGCCATATTATGGGGACACCACTGATGGTTGACACCTTCCACCAAGAGCGCTGGGACTACTTCTATAGTCTGAAAAAAGAGGGAGAGACGCAAAAGAGAAAGCGCATCTCGCTCTTCTTTGAGGGGGAAAAGCTGGTTCGGCTGGAGGGCGACTTAGCCCCACAACAGCCACAAGCGACTCAATAGGCACTGACGAGAGGCGCTGACTAGGCTCTTACCCCTCAGCAGTACCCTTCTTCATCTTTTTACCCGCAGCCGCACGCTGCTTGCGCACCTCTTTGGGGTCGGCGATCAGCGGCCGATAGATCTCAACACGATCTCCCGCCAGCAGCAGACGATCCTTCTTCGCTGGCTTGCCAAACACCCCCATCTTCCCTTTCTCTAGGTCAATCTCTGGGAAACGTTTGGTAATGCCCGACTGCTCTACCGCCTGCTGCAGGGTACTCCCCTCAGCCACATCCAGCGAGAAGATCACCTGCTCATCCGCTAGCGCATAGGCCACTTCAACCACTATTGTGTTGTTAGCCGTTTCCATTGCTGTACACCTCCTGTGCCCGTTTAACAAACGCATCCACCATGGACGCAGTAATTTGGCTGAAGAGCGGTCCAATCGCCATCGCCACAATCTTGCTGGAGAATTCAAACTCCACCTTCAGGGAGATCTTACAGGCTTCATCACTCAATGGCTCAAACCCCCAGCGCCCTGTTAGCTGTTTGAATGGCCCTTTGACCAGAGACATCTCAATTTCACGCCCCGGAGTCAGCCTATTGCGGGTCGCAAAGGATTGCTTCACCCCTTTAAAGGCGATATCAACCTCACCCACATTTTCCAGCTCTCCGGTCTCCAGAAAGCGGCTACCGCCACACCAAGGGAGGAAGTTCTGATAGCCGGGTACGTCGCTCGCCAACGCATACATCTGCTCACTGCTGTACGCCACCAGCGCACTCTTCTCAACAATAGCCATCAGATTAGATCAATGGCGTTGAGGAAGACCAACCCAATGGCAACCGGGGTCACATAACGGATCAGCAGTAACCAACGCTGATAGAGCCCCTCCTCCATCCCCAGCTCACCACGCGAATGGTTCTGGTTCATCACCCAGCCTGCAAACAGCGCAATCAACAGTCCACCCAGTGGCAACATAATGTTAGCGGTAAGGTAATCCAGCAGGTCAAAAATGGTCTTATCAAACCACTTCACCTCAGACCAGACATTAAAGGAGAGGATGGTTGCGATACCCAACACCCAAGTGACTCCACCTGCACTGATGGACGCACGCTTACGACTCCAGCCCCGATCCTCCACCAACCACGCCACCACTGGCTCGATAATCGAGATGGCCGAACTCCAGGCAGCAAATACCAGCAGCAGAAAGAACAACGTTCCAAAAATTATCCCTCCGGGCATCGCTCCAAAGGCAACAGGCAAGGTCTGAAAGATCAGCCCCGGCCCCGCTCCTGGCTCCAGTCCATTGGCAAAGACAATGGGGAAGATCGCCATCCCCGCGAGCAACGCAACTGCAGTATCGGCAATCGCTACAGTAAAGGCGACCCGTGTAATAGAGACATCATCTGGCAGGTAGGCACCATAGACCATGATCGCCCCCATTCCCAAGCTGAGGGTAAAGAAGGCATGACCCAGCGCAGTCAACACCCCTTCCGTCGTCACCTTGCTGAAATCTGCATCAAACAGGAAGTGGAACCCCTGCATAAATCCACCAGAGTTCATCGCATAACCCACCAGAATCAACAGCAACACCAGTAGCGCGGGCATCAACAAGCGGATCGCTTTCTCCAACCCATCACGCACCCCACGTGCCACCACAAACATGGTCATCACCATAAACAGGGTGTGCCAGGAGAGTTGAACCGTGGGATTAGAGACTAAGCTACCGAATAGATCGCTAGACTGATCCGCACTGATTCCACTGAAACTGCCGCTGACTGCGGAGACCACATAGGAGAGCGCCCAACCCGCAATGACACTGTAGAAGGAGAGGATCAGAAAACCGGCCAACACCCCCGACCAACCCACAATCTGCCAGCTGCTGCTTCCCCGCTCCTCTTGCGCCAGTGTGCGCATGGTATGGATGGGGCTCTGTTTACCTCGCCGACCGAGCATAATCTCCGACATCATCACAGGGATACCCACCACGGCGATACAGAGCAGGTAGATCAGCACAAAGGCCCCGCCCCCGTTCTCACCCGTAATGTAGGGAAATTTCCAAATATTACCCAGCCCCACGGCAGAACCCGTCGCGGCGAGAATAAAGGCCCAACGGGAGGACCACTGACCGTGGATTGATTGGCGTGTCTCTGTCATTAAAAAGTGCCCTTAACCTCTATAAGAATAGAACTACATTGTGACTCATCGCTTGCAGTTTCTCAATCTACGCTGCAACACGGTATAATTGAGCACATGGCAAAATCAAAGAAAAAGAAGCAGGACCACAGCAGCACCATCGCACTCAATAAGAAGGCGCGCCACGACTTTTTCATTGAGGAGAACTACGAGGCGGGGATCGCCCTCGAAGGGTGGGAGGTGAAGAGTCTGCGCGCCGGACATATTCAGATCAAAGAGAGCTATGTTCTGGTCAAGGATGGAGAGGCGTTTCTGTTTGGCGCACACATCTCCCCCCTACCAACCGCCTCTACCCACATACACCCCGACCCACTACGCAGCCGCAAGCTATTAATGCACCGCAGAGAGCTGGATCGACTGATTGGTCTGGTAGACCGCAAAGGGTACACATTGGTCCCTTTAGCCCTCTACTGGAGCCGAGGTCGTGCCAAACTGGATATCGGCCTGGCCAAGGGAAAACAGGCCCACGACAAGCGCAACACCATCAAAGACCGAGATTGGAAGCGAGAACAGGGCCGGATCATGAAGAAATCATAAATTTTTTCCACCACAGGAACTTTCTGCCGTTACAATAGTCTACTTTACAACTTTGGGGACGACCTGGCTTCGACGTGGGTTACAAAACCTGAGGTGCATGTCGAGGGTGTAGACACCTCGTAAATCACTCTGCACATTTATAGTTGCCAACGACGACAACTACGCACTCGCAGCTTAAACACCTGTAGAATGCCGTCTGACTGAAGCCGTGCTTATGCGTTCAGATTCCAGGCGTCGACTCTCATAAGATCGCGATGAAGCATGACCGGTGTGGATTCGCTAAACTTTATCCGGTATCGCTGTTAGTTCTCCCTGCCCATCGGGTAACCTGCAGTTAAAACAATAGATTGGGATAAGCATGTAGAGCCGAAGGCGGAGGATTCGCGGACGCGGGTTCGATTCCCGCCGTCTCCACCAAACAAGGGTATCAACCCTTACCAACTAACCCCGTAAGTGTAAGAACTACGGGGTTTTTTATTGGATTTCCTTCCCAACCCTTCTATACTCATATCACTGAATACCGTAACCGATGGCGGTATTTATGACGGCATCCGACATACCGACAAGTCGCATACCGTCAAATTAACCTATCCAACAGTGTTAACAGAGGGTTACCCATGGCTACATCTGACATTGCAATCAAGAAGGCGAAACCTAGAGAGAAGCAATACAAGATTACCGACGAAAAGGGTATGTATTGCGTGATCACCCCATCAGGTGGAAAGCTATGGAGGCTTGACTACCGATTCAACGGTAAACGAAAGACCCTCTCTCTAGGCAAATACCCTGAAATTTCTCTCCAAGATGCACGGGAAGACCGAGACAAGGCACGAAAACAGATCGCCAAAGGCATTGACCCCTCTGAAATCAAAAAGATAGATAAGGTAGCCGATGCAGGGAAAGATACTTTCGAGGCAATAGCTCGTGAGTGGCACACCAGAAATACCGCCAAATGGGCCAACAGCCATACCGTCACAATCATCGCCAGACTAGAGCAGAACCTCTTCCCTTATGTAGGCACCATGAAGATGAATGAGATCACCCCACCTGTTCTACTGGCTACACTCAGGAGAATTGAGAACCGTGGCGCAGTAGAAACGGCCCATAGAGTAAAAGGCATTGCCGGGCAAGTTTTCAGATATGCCATAGCCACTGGCAGAGCAGAGAGAGATCCTACTCCAGACCTAAAAGGTGCGCTCACCCCCGTTACTACACAGCACCATGCCACAATCACCGACACTCGAAAAGTCGGTGAGCTGCTTCGAGCTATTGATGGCTTTACTGGCACCCTTGTCGTGAAGTGCGCCCTACTCCTCACCCCCCTAGTATTTCTTCGCCCTGGTGAACTACGTCATGGTGTATGGAGTGAGATCAATCTTGAGGAAAAGCAGTGGCGCATTCCAGAAGATAAGATGAAGAAGAGACGCAAACACATCATCCCTCTCTCCGATCAAGCCATAGCCATTCTCGAAGACATTAAGCAGCTCACCGACAGGGGGCCAGATAGCTTCATATTCCCTGGCATCCGAGACCGAAAACGACCCATGAGTGAAAATACCGTCAATGCTGCACTCAGAAGGCTCGGGTACACCAAAGAGGATATGACAGCCCATGGGTTCAGAAGCATGGCATCAACCATCCTCCATGAGCAGGGCTGGAACACCGACATCATTGAACTGCAATTGGCCCACGTTGAGAAGAACAAAGTGAAAGCTGCCTACAACCATGCTCAGCATATAGAGGAACGCACCAGAATGATGCAGTCATGGGCTAATTACCTAGATGGGCTACAGAGAGATAAAGAGAACCATGTAGTTTCAATCAACAAAGCATAGCGGTTTTACAGATAGGAATGACAATGAGTGATAACCGGCAACTGCCCTTATTCGAGTGTGACCCAGACAGCCAGCCTTTAAAAGAAACAGGAATTGAGGAGCCAGGACAGCCTGAATCACCCTTTGGGAAATACATTGTATATGTTGATGAAAGTGGAGATCATAGTTTACAGAGCATTGACAAAAATTATCCTGTATTTGTTTTGGCCTTCTGTATCTTTCATAAGCGGCACTATAGTGAAGCCATCGTTCCAGCTCTTGAGAAATTCAAATTCAATCATTTTGGACACGATCAAGTTGTTCTCCATGAGCATGAAATCCGAAAGGAAAAGGGGGCTTTTAATATCTTTCGCAGTTCAGAAGAAAAGCACCAATTCCTTGATGAGCTGACTGGAATTATTGAAACTAGCAATTTCATTCTTGTCAGCTGCACAATTGAAAAACAAGCACTCAAAAGACCACAACAAGAACCCAACCCTTACCACACTGCTCTTGGTTATTGCATGGAAACCCTGCATGAGTTCCTTTCAGAGAAAGGTGAGCAAGACAAAAAAACACACATCGTAGTGGAATGTAGAGGCAAAAAAGAAGATGCCGAACTAGAGCTAGAGTTCCGGCGAATATGCGACAGCAACAACAGACAGGGAATCCAGCTGCCGTATGAAGTGATCTTCTCAGACAAAAAGGTAATGTCATCCGGGCTACAGTTAGCTGACTTGGTTGCGCGCCCTATTGGTCTGAAAACACTGCGACCAAACCAAAATAACCGCTCTTTTGAAGTTCTGAAGCACAAATTCTACTGCTCAGGAGGCAGAGAATACACAGGAGAGGGGTACAAAGGCATAGGTATGAAAATTCACCCTTCCCCAGAAAGCGGAAAGCCCCGATGAAACTCACCGAGGCTATAACGCCGACCGGGCACCCCCAATCCACTTACAGTGAATTATGGTTATCGAGCCCAACGAAGTCAACTAATTGCGTGGAACGTATGTCATAAGTTGGCAATAGCTGCAACCCGTAGAGTACAATCAGAGAACATGCAGGGGATAGGCTGATCCCCGAAAAGGTGGTTCCATCACTACCCTTCCCCTGCTCCTTTATTTGATGGTGACACTTGATGGAGTGTTTAGATGATTAAGGCAATTCAGGAAAGAGATAGGAATATAGCTTTAGAACTAAGCCTTCTTACTGTAGTGCAGAGGTGGTTTGAGGAAAATGAGAATGATGTGGGCACCACCTTTGACAAGGTACGAACAGCTCTCGCAGACATCATTCAAAAAGTGATCAACAGTGGTCATACCCCTTATTTTTATGAACAGTCACAAGGTTCACTCACCATGCATACAACGCAGATTGAGCCAGGGCTGGTCATAGATGAACTTAGAGATGACAGATCACCTGATCTAACCATCAAGACAATTCAGGGTGAAACACAATCATCACTAGCACGACTTGCGGAAATATATGTTCAAGCTGACGAAATGGCATCCATACTGGATAGAGCTGGCGAACACCGCCCTCAATTCATTCAAGAAATAATCTTGGATGCAGGCACACCACAAAAACCCTCTAAGAGCACGAAGACGAACAGCATTGACCGCTCTCACCTTGAAGTTTACACCGACAACGATTACTACACTGTATATGAACTCGCCTGCCTGTTTGCTGGTGACCAGCCAGATGATCATGATGGGCTTTATCCACTTACAGGAGAAAGTGATTGGATGCACACCCAGCTCAGTAGACTAATACTCCAAAAAAAGCTGATTAACTCTGAGTTCGGCACGCTGTACATGGTCAATGAAGATATTGCGATAGGTGATTTTTACCAGTGGGCCAGCCAGCACAAGAAACCAATTGTAAGAGAATTCGCTACTTGGTTAACGAACACGCTCAATTCTCAAGGAGACTCCGGAAAACAATCAAAGCCCCGAGCATTTGGAGAGCAGATTTCTCACCTAGCTGAAGAGCTAAGGAATTCTGACCATGAACGCGCCAGACAAGCTGATGAAATACTGGAATTAAAGGACCAGCTACTTGATGCTTCAACACGGCGAAGTAATCTCGAAAGAAGAATTGATAACCTAGAGGCTGAACTACTGGAAGCCATCACCTCAGAAAACAGCCAGATTCAGGCACAGAAAACGCAAAACCATATATCAACATGGAGTGGATTTGACGATTACCCTGACAAACTGAGAGCTCCTGAGCTGGAGTTCTGCTTTCATCTTCACGCCGCAATGGTTGAGCGATTCAAGAAGAGTCCACCAAGCAATCTAAAGCCTGAAGAATGGATGAAAAACATTCTTGAAAAACACAACGCCCGCATAGATGGAAATCCCCTGCTGAAAGATGCTGCACTAAAAGCCATCAAGGGTGCAGTGACCACAAAAAACGAAAAAACCAAAGAAATACCAGTCTTTGATCCGCAAAAAGTACCAAGCTGGTAGACCGTACCTTGTCAGCAAATAGCCTAGCTAGATACACTTCCTAATCATTTCGGTCTACCGGTAGACCATATCTCAGTAGACCGGTAGACCGAAAAACCATGCCCAAAATACTCCCCAGATTCCCAAGCGGAACCACTGGGGCGCACACATTACGCCCTCTGTTCAACACATTGCAGGAGCGTACAAATGCCAAACGTAAACCACATCAACAAGATTCTCTCTCTTGGTGAGGTGAAGAGCCTCACAACCCTGAGCACATCTTCCATTTACAGAATGATGAAATCAGGAGACTTCCCAAAACAGGTCAAATTATCTATTCAATCGGTTGGCTGGTTAGCGAGCGAGGTCCACAGCTGGATTGACGCACGTATCGCCGAGCGCGACGACCTCTCTACTGCAGCCTAACCCACGCAAATAAAAACCCTGAGCAGTTCAGCTTGGCGGCGCACTGTCAGGGCTTGGAGATAAACGAAATGATTATAGCAAGAGAGTTCTCATATCGTGAGATCAGGAACTGTATTGATGAAAACCCTGATCTCTTTGAAGGGCTGGATATTCTCACAGTAAAACGCGCTCTGGATTGGTTGCCGGGCCACATGAGCGTTTTCAATCGCTTCATGGAAGAGGCGGTGAAGGCCAAGGCCGCAGGTTACCAACGGTACAGCGCAAGAGCCATTTGGCATTATCTCCGGCACCTCCATCAGATTGATGAATCAACCCGCCATATCAAACTAACCAACATCGTAACCCCGGTGATTGCCCGTATTGCCATGGAGTTTGATCCCAGTTTGAAAGGCTTCTTCAGCACCAGAACAGGAGGAGGCCAGACATGATTAACCTCAACAGTCATACAGGTTGTCGCAAGTACCTTGTTGATCGTCGCTTCTCCTGTCGCGTCTACACCGGAATACTGGATTCATTGCATGACCAGAGCCACAAAGAGAGAAGAGATGCCCGTCTTTTCAGAGAGTCAGGCAACCCCATTCTGATTCGCCGCGCTGATGTACTGGAAGAGAGAACAGACCAGAGACGCACACAGACCCAGGCCATTAATCAGAAGCTGCTGGAGATTGGTCATGAACTGATGGAATTTTCCGTCCACATTGATCACCACCTCTCCCAGTCTCAGATACTGGACCTGCTCAACGTCAACATCGTAGAGAGAAGCCAGGTATCACCAGAGGATGGAGTGATTCAGATTGCTTACGCCCGTAACCTAGAAGATTCAGCCATGTTCCGGGGCAGTGACTGGAGGCAGGGGCCGCTGGCACAGGCTATCACCAGCTTTATGCAACATGAGCTACTGCACAACGAAGAGCTTCAGGAATCGGCGAGTGAATACCTGTTTGGCAAAGGGGGGCTGATGGAGTTTATCCCTCGCTATCAACAGGGTGAGAACGGGGAGATGGTGCGTATGCCGCCCAATCTGAGGCTGGCTGATGAGTGCGATACCCAGACCACAGGAGATGCAGCATGAAAACAAAATACGAAATCGTGACTGTGAACAATGTGGAAATCACTGTTGATGTGTCTCTGCTGTTCAAAACTGACGAGCTTTTCTTTAACGCTACACAGATGGCGAAACCATTTGAGAAGCGGGTTAATGACTTTCTAAATACCAGCGAAACTGGTAATTACATTAAGGCACTAATTACCCTCAATGGGGGTAACAAGGATGATTTTACATTTAGCAGGCGTGGCAAGTACGGGGGAACCTGGTTGCACCGTGATCTTGCCTTGCAGTTTGCTCGCTGGCTGAGTCCACTGTTTGCAGTACATCTTGACCGATGGACCCGTGAACGCATCTTGCAGGAGCATGAATGGAAGCAGAAGCGCATGGAGGCCCGTACCGGCTATCTACCCATGACCAATGCTATTCAACGTGCTCATGAAGATCCTCAGCACTACCATTTCAGCAACGAAGCCAATCTGATTAACCGGGTTGTGCTGGGAATGGATTCCAAAGCGTATTGTGAACTGAATGAGGTGCCCACTGTACGGGATGGAGTGAGTGCCTTTGAGTTATTCGAGATCAATCGGCTTCAGACCATCAACACCGGATTGATTGAAATGGGCATGGACTACGACCAGAGAAAAGCAGCTCTGACCGAGTGCCACCAGAAGGAGCTGAACCTGATTGGCTGGGGAGAGGCTGCATGAGAAGGAAACCAGGCCGCCGCCCCCTGCTGGTCCAATCCGGGGCATTTATCGGCCTCTGCCTGCTGGCGATACCCTCTGAGGGGGTAGCTGCTCTGCCCGGACCGGAGAAAATCACGCCGATGATTACGACCACCGATTTCTCCGGAACACGTGAGAAAACCGTAGCTAGGTTTATGACCATGAATTTCTGCAAGCTACAGCACAAATCCACGCCTAAGTTTTCATCCATAGTTTTCTCCCCTCCACCGCACAAATCCGTGGTGAAGTTCTTGGTTATGAATTTCTCCGGGCTGAGGCACAAATCCGTGGCTGGGTTTATGGGTAAAGATTTTTCCATCTGGTTGACACCCGCCGCAGATGGTCGTATTTTAATAAGCATCAGTGCAAAATCACTGATCGGGATTAGTCCCCCGTTTTTAGCAGGCGCAGACGCGCCAATCGAGCGCGTTTTTTTACGTCCCCAGTTTATGGCGGACTGTATGGGGCACCTTAGGGTGGCCGTTCCTGTTAGCGGTAGGACTAACCCCGTATGGTCTGCCACCTTTTCGCTTAGTCCCGATGGTGGCAGTTCTCAACTTTATAACAGGAGAACAGTCATCATGACTACTTCAAACCACGCCCCAGTTGCGCCCACTGGAAATAATGCCACTCAAACCATCATAACCACCCTGCTGCACTCTATGAAGGATGCACAGCGGTCATTGCTTTACCTTGAGAGCAGAGACGATCAGGAACAACTACAGGCCGCACGCATCAGCAATATGCTCACCACTTGCATAAGCAAGATTGGAGGTACGGCATGAGTCTCAGCATTCACAACGAACTACGTCGCCTTGCACTACCGGAAACAAGTGGCCGCAAATACCCGCTCTCACCAGAAGAGTCTGAACAGTTGAGCAGTGTAATCAGCTCTTGCGAAAGCTCTACATTCACTCTGATCAATGGAATAACTGCTATTGGTTTGCTGATAGAGCAGATTGGACTTCATGAGGAGGCATTTCGAGAGGTGAACGCACTGACGTTCTCACAGATCGGCTCATTGATGTCTGAGCTTTCACTGATGATTGAATCAATGAACGAAACTAAAGGTGAAGCTGAGTACGTGCTGAACCACAAGCCAGAAGGGGGTAAAGTCATGAGCCATGCCAGCACTGCACGAGAGGTAGGCGATAACCTCTCATTCGTCGGAAGGGATGAAGAAGATCGCCTGATCCACTGGCAACGACGGCTTGAGCCTAATCAAGAGTGGGGTATTTATTTTGAACAGGGCAAGCAGGATGGTCGGGAGTATCTGGATTACATTCTGAACACTGAAGAAACCTTCGAGTATTTAGAGGGAGAATTTCATCCTTATGCACTTTCACTGTCCTGCGTACTCCACAGGATCAAGATTGCAGAGCGCAAGGTGAATACCGATGGAATCAGCCAGGGGTTTCTTGATGTAATCCAGAGTCACCTCAGAACAGGGAGGATTGAAGTATGAGTACGCCTGACTATAGGGATCTTGAGGTGGATCTGTACAACGACTATCCCGGACTGTCTAGTGACAAGCCGATGATACTGACCTCTGAGCAAATCAAAAAGGTTGAGCGTATAGCTGCTGGTGCAAGCAATGAGGTTGAAGAAGCCGCTGTTCACATTGGCATCATTGCTGATCTTATGCGCTATACAGCAGACTCAACAGAGCTTGGAGATGCTGCTTCCATAATGAAAGAGGCCAGCTTTGTGATTACAAAATTGGCTGATCAGGTTCAGCACTACTATGTGGCTGAGGCTAATTGTAGAAGCATCCTTCGAAGGGAAAAAGAGGCTCGCTGATGGCTGACCGCACCAAAATGAAGGGCAGGAGATCTGGCTCTAGCTTTGTTGCTATGCCTCACGCTCTTCTTAACTCTGAGAACTTCAGCCGGCTCACCCCTGCGGGGGTGAAGTTGCTGATGGATATCGCAAGCCAGTACAAGGGGAAGAACAACGGGGATTTATGCACTACGATCTCAGTTATGAAGGAACGAGGCTGGAAATCTGCATCTACACTTGATGAACGAATCAGTGAATTATTGCATTACGGGTTTATCACCAAGACCAGACAAGGAGGGCGCAACCAATGCAGTTTATACGCTTTAACCTGGCAGCCAATCAATGAATGCAATGGAAAGCTGGATATTCCAGAAGCCAAAGTTGCACCAGGGCAATGGAAGATTTCTGTTGAGAAGTGGCAGCCAAAACGAAAGAGAAAAACAGTTTCACATACCCGCAGTGCGGGGTACATAGGACCAGACTACACCGCAGCGCGGGGTACAGATGATAGAAAAGTAGGCAACGTACCCCGCAGATCGAATCAGTCAGGGGAAAATTCACCTAATCTGTACCCCGCAGATCGAACACCTTCTTATAATTATACCAAGCGTAGCGTGTCTACTTTTCCAAAGGAATCTGTAGGAAAAAAGGGTGAGAAGTGCGAGCGGTCCAAAAAGTGCGCAACAGGTCACTTTGAGCGATCAGGCAATAATGGCGCATGGTTGATCAGGTTGAACCCTCAATCCGAAGGGGCAGCAGCATGAAACTCACCATCACAGGCAACCTCACCCTCGAAAACCTAACGAATCCAGAATCTGGATTCCTGAAGTCAGAGAACGAATGGCCAAATCCTCAAATCAAGATAGCTGAGAACATGGGGCGGTACTCTGCACATCTGCCACCGTTGGTGGAAGTCTGGAGTGAAGAAGAGGGAAAACTGATCCTCCCTCGCGGCTACCTTGATCAACTTCTGGAACAGTTCACCCCGGCAACCATTCAGGATCTACGAACAGTTGCCCCAGTGGATATGCCTCAGATTGAGGGAGTGACCTACCGAGGATATCAACAGGAACTACTGGACCGGGCATACCGGCATGAACAAGGCACATTGGTTTCGCCCACAGGATCGGGCAAGAGTCTGATGGGAATGGCCCTGATAGCCCACCACGGTCAACGGTCCCTGATCTTGGTCAACTCCAAGGAATTAGCCAGCCAATGGAAGCAGGAAATCAAGAAATGGATGGGTATTGAGGCCGGTACTGTTGGAGGCGGCAAGTGGGTTGAGGGAGAAGAGATCACCGTAGTCATGCTTCAAACCCTCCACCGCAACACTCAGAAGGCCGTAGAGCTATTTTCTAGGCATGGACTAACCTTGGTAGACGAAACCCATAGAATCGCTGCACAGACGTTTTCTGAGGTGATTGGGTGGAGTTCTACCCTTTACCGCTACGGACTCACTGCAACTCCACACCGTAGAGATGGGCTCCATGACCTGATTCACCGCTCTGTAGGTGATGTTATCGCCACTATCCACCCGGATCAGGTAGAACAACAGGGCGGGATTGTCCCGGCTACTGTGAAGGTAATTCAGACTGGCTTTACTCCTTCGTGGGCCGTAGATAGCTGGAGCGAGTACATCACTGAACTGGTAGAGAGTGCAGACCGAAACTTGCTGATCGCCATCATTGCATCACAGGCTAGTGAATCAGCCCCAACACTGATACTGACAGAACGTGTAGACCACGTTGGCTACATTGCTGCAAATCTTGATGGCGCATTGGAGATCCACGGCAAACTACCCGCCAAAGAGCGTAGGAGCCGCATAGAGAGGATTGCAGAGCACCAGATAACCATTGGCACTACTGGTCTACTGGGAGAGGGGCTGGACGTTTCTGGATGGGGTGTACTGATCATGGCAACACCGATCAGTTCAAAGGTTCGACTGCTGCAGGCAATAGGTCGGGTAATACGCCCACACCCCGGCAAGCAGAGAGGGTACATAGCGGATCTGGTGGATGATCATGGTTTCAGCGGATCATCACGCAACAAACGACTTTCAATCTATGAGGAGCGTGGATTTGATGTTGTTCGGTAAACCGTCTCTTCGACCCTTATCTGAACCTTAATGCACATAGGCTTTGCACCCTTGGCTGAACCTTTATAGCCATAGGGTTTGAGTGAACCACAACATAGGAGTATAAATATGACCATCATTAAACGCATTTCCAATCCAGACTTTGACAGTAAACATGAACACCTTAGAAAGCAGTTCAGCAGGTGGGTACAGAGTGGATATGAAGAGGATTTATTTCTTGAGGAGTTCCGTGGATTAACGTGCGGGGCCACCACCAGAAAGGGAACCCCTTGCAAGCAAGTCGCCATCTATGCCAATGGTCGCTGCAAGTTCCACGGAGGGCTAAGTACCGGCCCCAGAACCAAGAAAGGCAAACGATCCAGTGCAGCCAATCTGAAGCAGTGGCGAGAAGATCAAAACAACACCCCCAGACAGAAACCCAGAAAGAGATTCAAAATTGTGAACAGTGGGGCCACACCCTGACTTCAACCCCTACTTTCCCCTACCTACAAGAGGGTCTGAACCTTAACATTTACTAACATCCCATAGGGTTCATAGAAGCAAATAGCAATGTCAGGTTTTATGAGGTTCTCATGAGGTTTGCACCAGCCACCCCATATCAACATCTAGTTCAAACCCTTGTGCAGCATATTTCTCAGGACAAGAAACCTCATCTATCCACCGAGATCCATCATATGGTTGATCATGAAGACAACCAACCTTCCAGATGAATTCATCTTCTTGGTCAATCATGTGCCATAGAGCTGCTTCATTCACTATCCCACCAGGCTCCACATACCCCGATTTCGGTTTGTAGATGCTGTACACTTCTAGCTCTACACTACTGAAGAGGATGCCCCAGCTGCGTCCTAAGCCATTTCCATTGGCATCCAAGGCATAATCATAAGCTTCATCAGAAGGAGGAAACACTCCTTTCCTTAACAATGCTTGTGCGCGATGAATCTTTGCCACTTGACCATCAGTCATTTCAAACTGAGCAATCAACCAGTCACCCAACTCAATAGCCGCCTGAATGATTGGCTGCTCTTCAGGAGCTAGCGATATAACAAGCTCGGTCTTTTCAGTGACGACTGACAAAGTGGAATTCCTTCTATCAAATGGTGGGGATCTAAGCCAGTTCAGATCCATGGCAATATGATTATAGTTCAGTATTTCCAATTACGAAGCTATCGAAAGTCTCTCAGGCACCTCTTTTTATAGTGTCAGAAAACTCATACTGAGCCCATGAGCACACTCCAAATCACTAACCCCATCCCCACGCGCGCGTATCTCTCCTATGATTTCCCTATGGTCACTCCCCAATGGGGGAGTTGATCGCCGTAGCCTAGGTGGTAGCTCGAGACGGCATATCTAACCGTTCAGTCGGGCATAGCAACTCCCCTGATTATTGTCATTACCAACATGTGAGCTATAATTGAACCACCTGACGCGATCGTGCCTTCTGTTCTGGCTATAACAACAGAAGTGCAGCAAACAGGGGCTGACTGCCAGAGTCGGTCGTGCGGTTGTCGCGCCGTGCTGCTGGACCTTTGAGAGGATTTTGTACATGGAATTGGACCCTCATTATCTTCTCAAAGGTTTGGCTATGCTAGTTGTTTGAGGATCTGTCAGAAGGGGCAATTGGAGCCCGGAGATTTCCTCAAACAACTAGCCTTTTCTCCTTCCTGCCCTATACTTCTAACCCTGAGCAGGTCGAACGTCAAACAAATCAGCTTCTGCGTGAGCTTCTTCGGAAGCAACATGATGAGGGGAATTCACAGTTTGTTCTGTGCGCTGCTGTCCCTCCGATCAGTTCAGGTTCTTTAGCGCTCACAAAGATTGACCCACCCAGTGCTCACAAAGTTGACCCACCTACTGTTGGTGCTCATTCAAACTGACCCACCTTCACTCCCTCTGATCC
>DUYW01000056.1 GCA_013349825.1 Gammaproteobacteria bacterium
GGCGAGGAGAGGAAAGTGCTTTTTGCATGGAATAGATTGTACTCCATGTGATTTTTAGACTGTGGTTAACTGGAGAAGCGGTGGGGGAAGTGAACCGTTACCAACCACCAACTATCAAACTGCATCAAGCTGGAGCTGGAATTGAGCCATCAATCTCAAATTGAGTCCTATAAAAGCTGGTCACAGTAGGGTTATGCTCTTGAGTGAAAGAGACTGAGGTTTCACTGAGTTGGCACAGCCATTGTGTTTGTGAAGTTGGTTTACTATCAGCTAAAGCGCTTGGGCTGAAGAGTCCGACATTGATGCCGTGGTTGGGGTCTCTTGCTGAAGTATATTCGAAGGCTCCCACTCCCCTTTTCCTCATCTCACTCCCAAGTTGTTGCGTGGCTGAATAGTCGACTGGATCTGTCAAAATATTCGCATGTGTTGCAAATGGGTGGTGCTGAAGCTGTAGCCCATAATTGGCCTTGTAATCAACCTCGAAAATGGTGTGCTGGGTGGTGATGGTCTTTGGTGGTACCGCCTCCATACCGCTTAGGTAGGTGAAGCGGTAGTAGGCAGTCTCACTTAAAAGAGGTTCAATGTCGAGTGATCCGTAGAAGATACTAGGCTCAAATCGAGCGCCGAACCGAGATCCCCATGGCAGAGGTGGATAACGGAAAGGGGTACTCAATAGGTAATGATAGTTGCCTGTGACTGGTGCTTTACTTCCCTCTAGCATCTCTTCAAGTAGTGCTTGCTCATCAAGAGTATCGACAATCTCCAGTGTTGCGACTTGTTCTTGAGATTCTACAATTCTGAGCAGCTGCCCTGAAATCGGGTTAACTCCAACGCTATCAAGTAATAGTCCCCACTCCACTAAATCTTGCCTCGGATAGCGTCGAGGTACTCGGTGATGGCTGCAAGGCCGGTGACAGTTAGTGCTTGTTCTGCAGGAACACCTCTTGTGTGAAGGTTGTTAGTCTTCCACCAGTGTTGCATGAGTTCCTTGTCTCCATTATTAAGCGCGAAGAGAGATCGGTAGCAACGAATGAATAGCAGTGCAATTTCCCCCTCCTTGCTCTGTGGAGAGATCTTTCCGCGAGAGATAGACGACTGGTTCTTCCCGATGATATTGCCAAGATCGGTTTGGTTCATACCCAAGTCATGACCGGCATTGATAAACGCCTTCGTCAGTGTGGTTTGGGGGTCTGGGCCATGTTCTAGTGCCATATCCATAATTATCTATTCCGCATATTTATATATATTATAATGCTCATTGGATAATAAGTAAAGTTGCCTTTACGCTTGTTGCGGAGTAACCGGTCAAACCGCCCCGTTCTTTAAAGCTCAGTGAAGTTATGGCACCAATAAAAAAGGCTCCGCTTAGCGGAGCCTTTTTTATTGCATAGATGGTGGGCCGTGAGCGATTTGAACGCTCGACCATCGGATTAAAAGTCCGGTGCTCTACCAACTGAGCTAACGGCCCAAAATAAAAGAGTGCGAATAATACATGCTCAGAGGGGAAAAATCACCCAAAATATCGGGTTGGATCAGAGATTTTTGCATCCTCAAAGCCACTCCGTCGCAATCGACATGAATCACAGACACCGCATCCCCGCCCCTGCTGATCTGCCTGATAACAGGAGACTGTCATTGAGTAATCCAACCCCAACCGCACACCTTGCTGGATAATCTCTGCTTTTGAGAGGCTAATGAGAGGGGTATGCACTGCAAACACCCCCCCTTCGACACCTGCTTTTGTCGCCAGATTGGCTGTTTTTTCAAAAGATTCAATAAATTCTGGTCGACAGTCCGGGTAACCGGAATAGTCCACCGCATTGACCCCGATAAAGAGGTCATAGGCTCCAATCACCTCGGCCCACCCCAGCGCGAGGGAGAGAAAGAGCAGATTACGTGCAGGCACATAGGTGACGGGTATTCCACTTACCATCTCTTCGGGTACATCAATCGTGCTATCGGTTAATGCAGAGCCTCCGATTTCCCGCAGATCAATCGGTACTGTTTTGTGTTCAATTGCCCCCATCTGTTGTGCAATACGATCTGCCGCTTGCAGCTCTACCTTATGTCGCTGCCCATAGTCAAAACTGAGCGCATAGCAGCGATACCCCTGCTCTTTTGCCATTGCCAGAACCGTAGAGGAGTCAAGACCACCAGAGACCAACACAACAGCCCGTTTTTCACTCACTTGACTCATCGCCCCGGTTGATCCCCCCAAAGCACTTTATGCAGCTGGAGCTGAAAACGGACCTTGAGCCGGTCTTCCAGTATCCATCCTGCCAATGTCGCCGGTTCAAGCACCCCTTGCACCGGTGAAAGCAGTACTTCACAACGCTCATCCAGTTTCTCTTTTCTGAGGATGGGTAAAAACCACTCATAGTCTTTACGGTCAACCATCACCACTTTCAGTTGATCCTTTGGGGTCAAGAGCGTGAGATTCTCCCAATGGTTTTTTTCAACCTCTCCCGAACCCGGTGTCTTCAGGTCCACCACCCGGCTGATCCGCTGATCTACCTTTGAGATATCAACCATTCCACCGGTCTCCAGTGAGACCTGATAACCTTGATCACAGAGCTGTTTCAGCAACGGATAAATCCCTTTCTGTGAGAGAGGCTCTCCACCGGTTACGGTAACAAGCTGTGTGGAATAGCCACTGACCTGTTCAAGAATTGAGCTAATTGATGTGCGCGTGCCACCACGAAAAGCATACTCGGTATCACAATAACTGCAGCGCAATGGACAGCCGGTTAAACGGATAAAGACCGTTGGCTGCCCTGTTGTTACCCCCTCCCCCTGTAGTGAGTAGAAGAGTTCTGTCAGGGTGAGTTGTTGCGGCTGTTGTTCTTTCTGCTGCTTACTCACCGAGCAATTTTTTTCAGCTTGGTTGCTGCACGTTCTGCTTTGGGTGTACCCGGAAACCGCTTCACGATACCCCCAAGAATGGTCTTTGCCTGGGCAAATGCACGCGCGGCCGCCTTCTCATCGCCTTGAACCCGGTGCAGACGCCCAATCCAGTACCAAGCATCCCCGGTATAGGTTCCATTGGGGTATTTTTTGATCAGTTTATTGAGTGCTTTTAGCGCAGCTTTGCCCTGATTGGAACGCACCAGTGCAAAGGCCTTCTCATAGGCTGCCGCCTCTCCACCTGATGATGGGCTTGAGGGGGAAGGGTTAGCTGTCACTGACTGTTTCGGTGCAGCAGCACCTTCCCGCTGAGCAAGGCGTTGGTCCAAGTCTAGATACTGCCTGCTCTGCTGCTTTTTAAGCTGCTTAAACTGATGTGACAGCTCTTCGACTGAACCAAAATTTTGTTGTGTCTCTGTACGCAGTGACTGAACCTCCATCACCAACGCACTCAGGCGGCTCATCTGCCGCTCCAGCTTTTCCAGCCGCTGCTCAACCGTTGGGGCTGCCACAACTGCAAAAGAGAGCCCCCCCAACAACAGAGGAAGAAGTGTACGCAACATTTAGAATACTATTTTGCTTAGAATATTAATGTATCTGGAATATTTTTTATTGAGGATAGCTCAGCTCAACACGACGGTTTTGCGCCCAGAACGCCTCTTCATGCCCCGCCTCCAGCGGCTTCTCTTCACCATAGCTCAGTAGTTCGATCTGCCCCGGATTGACCCCTTCAGCAACCAGCAGGTCACTCATAGTCTGCGCTCTGCGTTCACCCAGAGAGAGGTTATATTCTCTCGATCCGCGCTCATCTGCATGCCCTTCCAGTCGCACCATCATCACTGGATTATTGATTAAATAGGCCGCATGACCCTGCACAACAGCAAGATCTTCCGGACTCACTGCACTACTGTCAAAACCGAAGAAGAAGAGTCGTTGTGCCGGAACATCAGCCCCTAGCATCGCCATCCCTGCAGAGTTCCCTACTCCATTGTCAACGCTGCTCACCATCCCTCCGTCTACAATCTCCCCACGGATCCTCTCACCTTGATCTGCACCCTCTGTAGAGACTGTTTGAAACTCTGTTGCATCGACTATCTCAACCTGTTGAACATCTTCTCCACCGGCACCTCCTCCAAGCGCGTCATCCAGTGGCTCATTCAAGTTGCTACAACCTGTCATTATGACCGCTATCAACCCTACTGCAATATACTTCATCTTATTGTTTTCCATACTTAAACCAAATAAATCAGATTACTCTGAAAATTCATTTCACAACTTAACCCATATTTAATTCATATAGGGGGACCAAGCGGGTTCTCTCACATCTTTTCCTCGCAGACTGAGCCGCTGCACCCCTCCTCCATCGACCGAAGCGACCTCTAAAACCCCTCGTCCATTTACCTGTGTAGCATACACGATCAGCCGTCCATTTGGGGCAAAACTGGGGGATTCATCCTGGCGATTATCCGAGAGCAGGCGCATTACACCGCTCTCAACCTCCATTGCCGCGATTCTATAGCTCCCGGACTCTCCGTGCAGAAATGTCAATACCTCTCCCTTCGGCCCCCAGTCCGGGCTGGTGTTATAACGCCCTTTGAAGGTGATTCTCTCAGCTCGCCCACCCGATACCTGCTGCTGATAAATCTGAGGGCGACCACTGCGATCCGAGAGGAAAGTAATCTTTTTACCATCAGGAGTCCAGGNTGGTTCCGTATCCACTGATGGATTTTTGGTCAAACGACGAATTGTCTTCTTGTTCAGGTTGAGGATATAGATTTCAGAGTTCCCGTCTCTAGAGAGTGAAAGTGCGAGCTGCTCTCCATCAGGAGACCAGGCCGGGGCACTGTTCTTACCCTTGAAGTTGGCTACCCGGGTACGCTTGCCACTGTAGACTTCTTGAATCCACACCTCTGAACGCTCATTCTCAAATGAGACATAGGCCAGTTTTCGCCCGTCCGGTGACCAGCTCGGAGAGAGTAGCGGTGCGGATGAGCTGAGTAGTCGCTGCGCACTTTCACCATCGGCATCGGCAATCTCTAACGTATAGAGAGACTGGCCCTTGCTTTTAGCCATAGAGACATAAGCCACATGGGTACTGAAGACTCCCGGTATACCGGTTAGTTTCTTGTAGAGGAGATCGCTGATTGCATGGGCGATTTTTCGCATCTTCTTGGCTCCACCTGCGCCAAGAGCAAAGCGGTAGTGTGCCAGCAACCGCTTCTGATAGACATTGATGAGCTGTATCTCCAACTGTCGCTTTCCACCGGCAGACGTGGTTATACGCCCCACCACCAGAGTCGGCATTTTCAGCAAGCGCCAATCGGTGTAGTTCACCTCCGCCTGATGGGTTGGATTGGAGATCATCTCAGACTCTTTTAAGGGTAAGAACTCACCACTCAAACGTAGATCATTGGAGACGATGGTTGAACCCGGAAAGGGGGCAATCGCTATTGGAAGCGCCGACTCATTGCCCTGGGTAATGGTGATCTCCAGTGCTGAGGCCACTGAAAGGCAGAGTAGTGAAGAAAATAACCCGATCACTCTCCAAATACTGTTTAACATCGATTTACTCCTGATGGACAAAGGTCATCTCCAACTCTTTTAACTCTTTTCTCAATTCTACAGAATCTGGATAGGGAAAGGGAGAGGCCTGCCATACCGCCTGCTCTACTGAGGCATCAAAAGGCTGGTTACCACTACTCACCATTACCGTAACTCCCCCAACCTCACCACCCGGCAGCAACCTTACTTTAACCTTGCAGGTACGCCCTGCAGGAGTACTTCTGGGCTTATTCCAGACCTTCTCAATCTGTCTACGGATTGATGTACGCAGCTGCGAGAGTTGACGCTGCATGGCCTGATTCTGCTGTCTGGACTGCATCAGTGCGGTCTCGGCCTCCAACTCTGCCTCCAGTTCAATCTCATCTTGCAGTTGCCTGCGCCGCTTCTCCTCTTTTATCTTTTCAGCCTGTGCTTTTTCAGCTTGACGCTTTTTCTCTTTAACTCTCTTCTGTTCGGCTGCCCTCTTTTTTTCTTTTAGCGCTTTGGCCTTTTTCTCTTTAGCCTTCTTCTCTTTAGCCTTCTTCTCTTTTAATTTTTTATCTTTCGCTCTCTTCTCTCGCACCTTTTTTTCTTTGGCTTTTTTCTCTTTGGCTTTCTTGGCTTTCTTGGCCTTCTTGGCCTTCTTCTCTTTAGCCTGTTTTTCGCGCTGCTGCTTCTCTTTTTTCTGTTTCAATCTTTTCTCTTCAGCTGCTTTTTTCTTCTCATTTTCTTTTCTTTTGATGGCCGCCTTTCGTTCACGCTCTTTACGCTCAGCCTGCTCTCTGATTTTACGTTTTTTCTCTGCCCTCGCACGCAGCTCTGCCCCATCCACCGCATGAGCCTGAATCACCGGCACCCTCTTGACCTCTACCTTCTTTTCAACCGAGGGCATTCCTGCAAGCAGTACAGCGCTGAACAGGAGCAGATGGAGCAACACCGAGAGACCCAGCGCAGAGAGTTTTCGGTTCACCAACTGCACAACTTTACCCAACGAACTCTTTGCAAAATGGCCCATCACTGCTCTGGCGGATCGGTCACCAACCCCACACTGGGCAACCCGGTCTGCTGTAACAGCGCCATTACCGATACCACCGCCCCATATTGAACCTGATGATCACCCCGTACCAGCACCTGCGTCTCCGGGTTCTTCTGGATCAACAGCGAAACACGTCTCTGAATCTGTTGCGGTTCAACACTTTGTTCAGGGTGGTCCCCAACATTGAGGTAGAGACGACCATCTCGCTGAACTGTCACAACTACTGGCTCCTGATTACTGTTTTCAACAACCCGCGCATCGGTTTGCGGCAGTTCAACCTGCACCCCCTGCGTCAGTAACGGAGCCGTCACCATAAAGATAATCAACAGCACCAGCATTACATCAATATAGGGGACTACATTGATCGAGGCGATAGGGCGTTTGCGGGAGCGCTGCTGCCGACTCATTCTACTGTCTCACTCTCCGCTTCACCTTCATCCCCCTGGTAGTTGGATTGCCGACGCAGGATACTGGAAAACTCCTCAAGAAAGATGTCATAACGGTTATTAAGCCGTTCAATCTCATTAGAGAAACGGTTATAGAAGATCACCCCCGGAATCGCAGCAAACAGCCCCACCGCTGTCGCCACCAGCGCCTCGGATATCCCCGGTGCCACCATCGCCAATGTTGCATTACTGGTTGCACCAATCGCACTGAAAGAGTTCATGATTCCCCAGACCGTTCCGAACAGACCGATATAGGGGCTGGTGGAGCCTACAGTGGCCAGAAAAGAGAGATTCTCTTCCATCTGATCCAGATCACGATTAAGCGCGACCCGCATCGCCCTACCGGAGCCATCCACCACATCGGCTGAACTTAACCCTGTGCGTTTATGGAGACGGACAAATTCACGAAATCCCGACACAAAAATGCCTGCCATCCCTTTCGGTTTGGAGTTCTCGAACTGTTGGAACAGCTCGGTTAAATTGCGCCCGCTCCAGAACAGATCCTCAAAACGGTCTGCCGCAATCTTCGCCTGTTGCAGATCTTGCAGTTTATCGACAATCACTTTCCAGGACCATACCGAGGCCGCAACCAGCAGTAACAGAATGGCCTGCACCACCCAGCTGGCCTCTAAAATCAGTGCCGCAATTGAGAGTTCATTTGTCATATTTTTTTACCGTTTGATAGAGTCGGTCTGGCATTGGTTTAGGACGAAACTGCTGTGCATCGAGACTCGCAATGCGTACCGTTGCACCACACAGCAACTGCTCTTCTCCCTGACGACGAATCTCTTGCTGCAGTGAAAGGCTTGCTCGTCCCACCTTATGCAGTGAAGTAACCACCTCCAGTTGATCGTTAAAACGGGCGGGGGCGTTGTAGTCTATGTTCACAGAACGTACCGCAAAAATCACCCCCTCCTCTTCAATCAACCGATCTTGTTCAAAACCCAGTGAGCGCAGCCATTCAGTTCGTGCCCGCTCCATATATTTCAGATAGTTGGCATAGTAGACCACACCACCGGAGTCTGTATCTTCGTAGTAGATCCGCAGTGAAAAAATAGAGGCGTTCATAACCCTCTATTCTGCATCAATCCCTCTGCTTTCGGTATAGTCAGAAGTGGCTAATTTATGACTCACTCAAACAGATCCCCACTGAGCGACTCCTGCTGGCGCGGTGTCAATCCAAAGTGGAGGTAGGCATTACGGGTTACGACACGCCCCCGCTGTGTACGCATCATATAGCCTTGCTGAATCAAATAGGGCTCGACCACATCTTCGATGGTGCCACGCTCTTCACCGATTGCCGTGGCCAGGCTATCTACCCCTACAGGGCCNCCATCAAACTTCTCGATCATCGCCAGCAGCAGGCGGCGATCCATCTGATCAAACCCCTTCGTATCGACATCNAACAGGTCGAGCGCCTGGTGCGCACTCTGTTGTGAGATGACCCCATCCCCTTTCACTTCGGCATAATCTCTCACCCGGCGCAACAGGCGATTGGCAATACGCGGGGTGCCTCTGGAGCGCTTTGCAATCTCTTGCGCCCCAACTTCATCAATGGAGACCCCTTGTACTGACGCAGAGCGCAGCACAATCTGTGTCAGATCATGCTGATTATAGAAGTCGAGACGCTGCACAATGCCAAAGCGGTCTCTCAACGGCGAGGTGAGCAGTCCGGCTCGCGTGGTTGCGCCGACCAGGGTAAAGGGGGGCAGATCCAGCTTAATAGAACGGGCAGCAGGCCCATCACCAATCATAATATCGAGCTGAAAGTCTTCCATTGCCGGGTAGAGCACCTCCTCCACTACCGGGCTGAGGCGGTGAATCTCATCCACAAAGAGTACGTCATTCTCTTCCAGGCTGGTCAATAGCGCAGCCAGATCTCCCTGCCGCTCCAATACCGGACCTGAGGTCTGACGCATGGTGACCCCCATCTCATTGGCGATAATGTGCGCCAGTGTAGTTTTACCCAACCCCGGAGGGCCAAAAATCAGCGTGTGGTCAAGCGCCTCGCTGCGGTTACGGGCTGCCTGGATAAAGATCTCCATCTGCTCCCGTACTTTGGGTTGCCCCCGATAATCTTCCAGCACTCTGGGGCGTACCGCCCGATCCAGTCGATCCTCTTCCGGGGTTGTCACCGGTGAGATGGTACGTGCCAAATCACTCACAAGCGCACACTCTGTTTCAGTGCCCGACGAATCATCTCTTCACTGCTGAGTCCAGCCTCCTCCACACTACTGACAAGCCGTGAGGCCTCTTGCGGTTTATAACCCAACGAGATCATCGCATGGACCGCCTCATCCTGGGCATCAACCACCAACCCGACACCCTCTCCAGCTGTATCGACCTTAGAGGAGAAGGTATCCCACTCTTTCAACCGATCTTTCATCTCTAACACCAGACGTTCTGCTGTCTTCTTTCCCACGCCCGGCAAACGCACTAATGCGGTAATGTTTTCATCCTGAACAGAGCGCACAAAATCCTCTGCACTCATGCCGGAGAGGATGGCCAACGCAAGTTTGGCACCGACTCCTCGTACCCGGATCAGCGCACGGAACATGCGTCGTTCACTCTCTGTAGCAAACCCATAGAGCAGCTGAGCATCCTCCCGCACCACCATATGGGTGAAGAGCACTACTGACTCACCTACAGTCGGCAGTTGATAGAAGGTAGACATTGAGGCCTCCAGCTCATAGCCAACCCCACCCACATCCACCAGTAACTCCGGTGGTTTACGCTCCACCAATACTCCGCTCAATCGACCAATCATCGCCAACGCCCCCGTCTACTGCCACTCAGTGGTAATCCGAGTTTTCGAATATTACTGCTGTGATGTCCGTGACAGACAGCACAGGCCAAGGCATCCGCCTCATCCGCCTGTGGGTTACCACTCAGCTTGAGTAACGCACGCATCATCATCTGTACCTGCTCTTTGGTCGCATTGCCGCGCCCGACTACCGCCTTCTTGATCTCTGCCGGGGTATATTCGTAGACGGTTACCGCCCGGTTGGCTGCGCTACAGATCGCTGCACCACGCGCCTGCCCCAGCTTGAGTGCAGAGTCTGCATTGCGATGCATAAAGACATTCTCAATCGCAAAGTCATCGGGCTGACAGCGATCCAGCACCTCACTGACACTATCGAAGATTGCATGGAGGCGTTGTGGCAGGGTTTCACCTCGAATCCTCAGCGCCCCACTCTCGATATAACGGTATTCCCCTTTTTCCAGCTCAACGACCCCGTATCCAGTGGTACGGGAACCTGGGTCAATACCGAGTATGCGGGTCATTAAACCGTATTAACTCAATGCAACCATTACATCATCCGAAATATCGGCATTGGTATAGACATTCTGTACATCATCCAGATCCTCCAGACGGTCGACCAGTTTCATCAACTTCTCAGCACCTTCCAGATCCATCTCTGTCATGGTTGCTGCACGCTGTGTTAGCTCTGAAGATTCCGGCTCAAAACCGGCATCGATCATCGCCTGTTTTACGTCCAGGTAGCCTTCAACGCTGGTCAGCACTTCAACCATGCCATCCTCATCAGAGACCACATCCTCTGCTCCCGCCTCAAGCGCTGCATCCATAATGGCATCTTCATCGCTCTCAGCCGGGTAGACCAATACACCGGTCTGAGTAAACAGATAGGAGACCGAACCATCGGTCCCGAGGTTTCCACCCTGTTTGGTAAAGGCGTGACGAACCTCTGAGACGGTACGGTTACGGTTATCGGTCAAACAGTCCACCATGACTGCAACCCCATTCGGCCCATACCCCTCATAACGCAGTTCATCAAAGTTCTCTCCATCGACATCACCACTACCGCGTTTGACTGCGCGTTCAATGGTGTCTCGTGTCATATTGGATCCAAGCGCCTTATCCACTGCAGCACGCAGTCGGGGATTGGCCGAAACATCCCCCCCTCCCATCTTCGCCGCTACGGTGATTTCACGAATCAGTTTGGTGAAAATCTTTCCACGCTTTGCATCCTGTGCCCCTTTACGGTGCTGGATGTTGTGCCATTTACTGTGTCCTGCCATCCCAATATTTCCTTAATATGTAAAACATCAAATTCTTTAATCTTTTTCGTAACCTCTGAATCGTTACCAGTACTTTACTTCATCAACTATGAAGGTGGAGAGACCTCTAACATCCGCTCCAGCGCCAACTTCGCCTGTTCCGCCACTGATTGTGGTACCGATATCTGATTGACTACATTCCCTTGCAACAGGTTCTCCAGCGTCCACAACAGATGCGGTGGATCAATACGGAACATGGTGGAGCACATGCAGACGGTTGGTGACATAAAGTGTACCGACTTTCCCTCTCCCCTGAACTGTTCATGGAGACGGTTGACCAGATTCAGTTCGGTCCCCACCAGCCAACGTGTATCCGCTTCTGAATCCGCTATGGTCTTGATAATGTATTCGGTGGAGCCGACATAATCAGACTTCTGACACACCTCATAGGAGGATTCCGGGTGTGAGATAATTTTCGCCTGCGGATACTGTACCTTAAACTGGTCGATCTGTTCCGGCTTGAACATCTGGTGAACCGAGCAGAACCCTTTCCAGAGAATGATCTTCGCCTTGTGAATCTCTTCAACAGTCAACCCACCCATCGGTTGCTCATAGTCCCACACCACCATCTCACCCAGCGGAATACCCATCGTTGCACCGGTATTACGACCCAGGTGTTGATCCGGGAAGAAGAGCACCTTCTCCCGCTGACGGAAGGACCACTCCAGCACATGACGCGCATTGGTCGAGGTACAGACAATGCCACCATGCCGTCCACAAAACCCTTTAAGGTCAGCTGCGGAATTGATGTAGGTGACCGGGGTTATGGTCTCATCGGCATTGAGTACCGATGATAACTCTTGCCAGGCACGCTCCACATTGGGCAGGTCTGCCATGTCTGCCATAGAACAACCGGCACTCCTGTCGGGAATCATTGAGACCTGATCCGGGCGCGAGAGAATATCCGCCACCTCTGCCATAAAGTGAACCCCGCAGAAGACAATATACTCTGCATTAGAGCTGGCCGCCTGACGCGAAAGTTTGAGGGAATCCCCTGAAAAATCCGCATGCTGAAACACCTCTTCGCGCTGATAGTGGTGTCCCAGGATCACCAAACGGTCACCCAGCTTCTCTTTGGCCGCAACAATGCGCTGCTGACACTCCTCGTTATCCTGAATGGAGAACGGGTCACTCAACTGTTGTGCTACTGAACTACCGGACATCACGACTTCCATTTCAAATGTGTTGTTCCTGAACCTTACGCTTCGCTCTTTTGCTCAGCCTCTACTCACTTCTACTCACTCTCGGCTTTCTGCATCTTACGCAGACGGATGTTGAGTTCACGCAGTTGACGGTCACTCACCTGGTCGGGCGCTCCGGTCAGCAGACAGTTGGCTGACTGTGTTTTAGGGAAGGCCATGACATCACGGATCGAGCTTGCACCCGCCATCAACATCACTAACCGATCCAGCCCAAAGGCCATTCCACCATGCGGAGGGCAGCCATATTTGAGTGCATCCAAGAGGAAACCAAACTTGTCCTGTGCCTCCTCTTCGTCGATTCCCAACACCTTCAACACCTGTTGCTGAGTATCCGGGTTATGGATACGGATTGAGCCACCACCGATCTCACTGCCATTCAACACCATGTCATAGGCACGCGAGTAGACTTTGTGCGGTTCACTCTCCAAAAACTCCAGCTGATCTGTATTCGGCGCCGTGAACGGATGGTGAATTGAGGTCCAGCTCTCTGACTTCTCATCCCAATCAAACATCGGGAAATCAACCACCCAGACCGGTTTCCACTCATCACTCATCAGCCCACGATCTTCACCTAGTTTGACTCGCAGTGCGCCCAGAGCCTCATTCACAATTTTGGCCTTATCTGCACCGAAGAAGATGAGGTCACCACTTTTCGCCCCGGTACGCTCCAGAATTCCACTAATGGTCTCATCCGGCAGGAACTTCACAATCGGAGACTGCATCCCCTCACGACCAGCATCGACATCATTCACCTTGATATAAGCCAGACCACGGGCACCATAGATCGCTACAAACTTGGTATATTCATCAATCTCTTTACGAGAGAGGCTGTTGCCATCCGGCACACAGAGCGCGGCAACACGGCCGTGTGGGTCATTCGCCGGCCCTGAGAAGACCTTGAAGTCCACTTCGCTCATTAGGTCCGCCACATCCACCAGTTCCAGCTCTACACGCAGGTCGGGGCGATCTGAACCATAGCGAAGCATCGCTTCATCATAACTAATCGTCGGGAAGCGCTCCGGCAGTTGTGTGTCGAGCACATCATTGAAGAGTTCGCGCACCATCCGCTCCATCAACTCCATAATCTGGGTCTCATTAAGGAATGAGGTCTCTACATCCAACTGGGTAAATTCAGGCTGGCGATCTGCACGCAGATCCTCATCACGGAAACAGCGCACAACCTGGTAATAGCGATCCATGCCAGAGACCATTAACAGCTGTTTAAACAGTTGAGGGGACTGTGGCAAGGCAAAAAACTCACCCGCATGGGTACGGCTCGGAACCAGATAGTCGCGCGCCCCCTCAGGGGTGGCACGGGTCAACATCGGGGTCTCAATATCGAGAAAACCATTATCATCCAGGTAACTGCGTATATGGCGCGTTACCGCAGCTCGCAACTGCATACGCTGCTGCATTATCGGACGGCGTAGATCCATGTAGCGATAACGCAGGCGAATATCTTCACCCATATTGTCATCATCGATCATGAAAGGGGGTGTCTCGGCACGATTGAGTACATCAACATCGTTGATCAACACCTCAACACCACCGGTCGGTAGGTCTTTGTTGATGGTCCCCTCCGGGCGGGCACGCACCACCCCATTGATATTCAGTACATATTCAGAGCGCACCTGTTCTGCAATGGCAAAAGACTCCGCATGGTCGGGATCAAACACCAGCTGAGCCAGCCCATCCCGGTCTCTCAGATCGATAAAGATCACACCACCGTGGTCACGACGACGATTTACCCAACCCGCCAACTGGATCTCTTGTCCTATCAGAGACTCATTCAACTCTCCACAGTAGTGGCTACGCATATTTATTCCTTGGTTTCAATTATTCTTAGTTGCTTGAAAGGGATCACTCTACCTTCCAACGATTACTCTGCTGCACAACCACCACAGCCACCCGTGGCACAGGCCGGAGCCGCAGGCTCTTTACTGCCTTCTACCATATTCTTTTTTGATCCGGTTTTAAAATCACTCTCGTACCAGCCGGCACCCGAGAGTCGAAAACCTGCTGCAGAGACCCTCTTCTTTAGTGAAGGGGTTTCACAAGCAGGGCAATCAAGCAGTGGGCTATCGCTCATCTTCTGCAGCTTTTCCATCTGGTGACCACACTCATCACACCCATACTCATAAATTGGCATATCGTTAAACCTTTATATTTTTAAACTTTATTCTTCTCTCTACGGGCCGCAAACCCGTATCAAGCTCCAGTAAGAGATCCCCTATTAAGTCTATGGATTTTCTCATAAAACTCCTGCCAGAACAGAAATGACCGCATCAGTACGGCTCTATTTCGAGTTATTATACCGAATCCCGAAAACGGCGTAACCATTCAAAAACCATGCACCATGTAAATACCCGTATGCCTTCCGATAGTCGACAAGATTGGCGCACCATCAAGTCACTACTCCCCTATCTGTGGAATTACCGTTTTCGGGCCGGTTTGGCCGTTGGATCACTGATTCTATCCAAGTTTGCCAATGTCTCTGTACCGCTGATTTTAAAAGAGATTGTCGATATCTTTGACCAGAACCATGAAGCCGCGCTGGTACTACCACTCGGACTACTGGTGGGGTATGGGCTGATGCGCGCGGGGAGCGCACTCTTCAATGAGCTACGTGACGGGATCTTTGCCAAGGTGCGACATGGTATTGTACGGGAGATTTCGATCCACTTTGTGGAGCATCTTCACAACCTTTCACTACGGTTTCATCTGGATCGTAAAACCGGCGGCATCACCCGCGATATGGAGCGCGGTACCCGCTCGATCAGCTCGCTGTTCAATATGCTGCTGTTCAATATTATTCCTACTCTGGTAGAGGTGACCCTGATCGCTGTAATTCTCCTCGCCAACTACAACCCCTGGTTTGCCATCGTCACCTTCTCCACTGTAGGGGTCTATATCTTTACCACTTTTTTGATCACCAACTGGCGAATGAAGTTCCGGGTTGCCATGAATCAGCGCGACTCCAATGCGAGCAGTCAGGCCGTCGATAGCCTGATTAACTATGAGACGGTGAAATATTTCGGCAATGAGCGCTATGAGCTGGATCAGTACGATCATCAGATGCGGGAGTGGGAGGAGGCTGCCGTCAAGAGTCAGACCTCGATGTCAGCACTCAACTTTGTCCAATCCTTCATTATTGCCATCGGTGTCACCATCATCATGGTGCTGGCAGGGCAAGGGGTAGTCGATGGCGAGATGACACTGGGTGATCTGGTACTGGTCAACACCTTTCTGCTCCAGCTCTTTATCCCGTTAGGATTTCTGGGGGTGGTCTACAGCCAGATCAAACACTCCCTCTCTGATATCGATATGATGTTCCAGCTACTGGAGAAGAAGCCTGAAATTGTAGATCGTGATGATGCAACGACCCTTGAGGCCGGGCGGGGTGAGATCCATTTCAACCATGTTGATTTTGCCTACAACCCGGACCGTCCCATCCTTCACGATGTCTCATTTACCGTTCCGGCAGGACACAAGGTGGCCATTGTGGGGCAGAGTGGTTCCGGAAAGTCCACACTGGCGCGGCTGCTGTTCCGCTTCTATGAACCTCAATCCGGCTCCATTACCATTAATGGCACTGATATTGGTCATGTATCACAACAGAGTCTGCGCAAGGCGATTGGTATCGTGCCGCAGGATACGGTGCTGTTTAACCACACCATCGGTTACAACATTGAGTATGCCCGACCCGGTACCCCGCAAAGTGAGGTTGAAGAGGCTGCCCGAATGGCCAATATCCATGCGTTCATCTCCGGCCTCCCTCAAGGTTATGAAACTACGGTTGGGGAACGGGGGCTGAAACTCTCTGGCGGTGAAAAACAGCGTATCGCCATCGCCCGTGCCATTCTCAAGAACCCACCGATTATGATCTTTGATGAGGCGACCTCTTCACTCGACTCTGCAGCAGAGAAGATGATCAATGATGCGCTGAGAGAGATCAGCACTCAGCACACAACACTGGTGATTGCCCACCGCCTCTCTACCATTGCCGATGCCGATGAGATTTTGGTGATGGAGCAGGGGAAAATTATTGAACGGGGAACGCAT
>DUYW01000057.1 GCA_013349825.1 Gammaproteobacteria bacterium
CGAGTGGGGACTGACACGATCAAGATGGAGTTTGATACGCTTATCGCCGTAACCGAGCGGGTGCCGCAGGACAAGCTATTCCGGGAACTCAAGGTACGCAAATCAGAATGGGAAGAGAACGATATTCAGGGTGTCTATGCCGCTGGCGATTGTTATGCACCGGGCATTCTGGCCGATGCGATCTTCTCTGGACACCGCATCGCGCGTGAGTTTGAAGCAAAAAATCCGCAACTGGCACAGCCGTGGATTCGTGAGCGCCAAATCTGGGGGCATGAGACTTTCCCCAAGATCAGTGATCGTGAAACACAAGGCTAGAGCTTGGGATTGACTGATAATTGGGATTATCTGTTTGTGACTCATTGATTCAATGTTGGAAACATCTTGGGTCAATAATGAGAAATTTCATCTTCACTGGTCTTAGTGAACTGAAAAAAAGGGTGATCATTGATCGTATCACCTCAAACGCAAATGCGAACAAACACCATTTATCGGTCAAGACCTCAGCTGACTTGACATACGGAGAAGTAATTGGAAACACGCGTGTTATTTTTTTTACCAATGAGCTACAAGGAAGAGATATTTCTTGGGGCTGTCGCCTTAACAGCAATTGCGTTGTTTCTGTGGGGGATTGGGAGGCACTTTATTAAATACAGGCGTGGATCTGCGCACATTTCGGCCAGCAATATTACGCTGGGGATCAAACGAATGGTCACCGATCTACTTACGCACCGCACCCTGATGAAAAGGGATCGTTACGCGGGGTACGCCCATGCAGGTATTTTTTTCGGCTTTGGCATCGTCAGCCTTGGCGTGGCAGTCCTCTTGCTCGAAATAATCCGTTTCTTGATCATAGTTCACTTTGATGTTGCGCATCCGGTGTTCTACATGCGTTTTTGGGAAGGTAATTTTTACTTGATATTCAGCTTGGGCATGGACCTTGGTCATCTGGCACTGATCATGGGGATTCTGATGATGATGTGGCGGCGTGCTACTTTTCGTTTGAGCAAGCTCAACTACCTGCGTGCATATCAGGGCGAAACCGAACTGCGTAAATCCGCAAAGGTGTGGAGGATTGAGGACTGGATTTTTCTTTCCGTTTTTTTGCTGATAGAATTTCAGGGTTTCACCCAAGAAGGAGTTCGCCTAGTGATATACAGGCCGGAATGGGCAATGTGGTCACCAGTCGGTCTGTTTGTAGCTGAGACCTTCAAAGCTTTTGGCATGAGCAAAGAAACTGCCGTCGTCATTCGCGACGCAAACTGGTGGATGCATAGTGTGCTCGCATTGGCATTCACAGCGGCGATTCCATGGTACAAGGCAAAGCATATCATTGCGGCTCTTGGTTCCTTGTTAATGCGGGTGGAGAAACCGCTTGCGCGTCTGCCACGCGAGGACGAAAACAGCGTAAACGCCGGAGTAGCTCGGATTTCGGACTTCTCGTGGAAAGACATGTTGAATTTCGATGCCTGCACTCGATGCGGTCGATGTCACGATGTTTGCCCTGCTCGTACTACCGGTTTTCCACTAAGTCCGCGTGATCTTATCTTGGATCTTAGAGTACATAACGACAATGCACAGGGGGTTCCGCAGAACGGCATTGAGCTGATAGGTGATGTCATTAATGCCGAAACATTGTGGGCTTGCCGCACCTGTGGGGCGTGCCAGGAGATTTGCCCTGTCGGGATTGAGCACCCTCCGATGATCGTGAAGATGCGTCGCCAGTTAGTAGATCGTGGCAACATGGACCCACTTTTACAGGGAACGCTTGATACCATCGCCAGTACTGGTAACAGTTTTGGCGAAAATTCCCGCAAACGCTCGACTTGGAAGCGCGAGTTGGTATTTGAGGTTAAAGACATCCGCAAGAATGCCGCTGAATCGATGTGGTTCGTTGGTGATTACGCATCCTTTGATCCGCGCAATCAAAAGGTCAGTCGCGTTTTTGCCTCCTTGATGAAAGCAGGTGGAGTTGATTTCGCCGTGTTGCATGAGGGCGAGCGCAATTCTGGAAATGATGTGCGTCGTGTAGGCGAAGAGGGGATGTATGAAACTTTGGTCGAGGAAAATTTGGAAGCCTTCTCCGGAGCCCAAAATTTTAACCGCATCATCACGACTGACCCGCATAGTTATAACACAATCAAGAATGAATATCCGGAATTTGGCAAAATACCACCGGTTGAGTTTTATTGTTCGGTTCTGGCCGAAATGTTGAAGTCCGGAAAACTGAAGGTAACTAAAAAGCTAAACAAGCGGGTAACATTTCACGACCCTTGCCATTTGGGACGTTTGAATGGCGGCTATGACCCACCTCGTGAAGTGTTGGAAGCGATTGGCTGCAGCATCGCCGAGATGCCGCGTAATCGAAATAACTCATTTTGCTGTGGTGCTGGTGGCGGTCGCATCTGGATACCAGATCCTCCGGGGATTGAAAAACCTTCAGTAAACCGTATGCACGAAGCCTCCAGTCTTGGGGGTATTGACGTATTTGTAACCTGTTGTCCAAAGGATTTAACGATGTTCGAAGATGCAAGAAAAACCTCTGGTCACGAAAGCGAATTTGTGGTTCAGGACATTGCCGAATTGGTCGCTGAAGCAGTCGAGTTGAAAACTCTAACGCTGAAAGATTTGCCTTCAATTGCTGAACGTCTGACGGATGCGATTGCCACAAGAATCGCCGAGGCGGTGGCAACCCGGCTGGACAAGGTCTTGGATGCCAAAATGGCAACCCTCAATGCTGGGCCGGCAGTTGCGGTGGCTCCACCTGTTGCAACCGAATCAGTAGCTCAAGTAAGTGAAACACCGGTGCTAGGCACATCCGACCCCGGGCATGCGGCGGAAGCTGCATCAGAGCCGGCCATAACCCATGCGGTTGAAGCTTTGCCTGCGCTCAATGCGATGGACTGGGACAACCTCGCACCAGTCACCGTTGGTGACATTGCTGGGTACTCAGCACCCGAAAAAACAGGGCTTCGAATTCTTGTGACTGTCAAGCACGTTGCCAAACTGGGGGATGAATACGAGTTTACTGCTGACGGACTGGATATTGCGGAGGAGTTTCTTGACCATGAACTCAACGAATGGGATGATGCAGCTTTGGAACAAGCCCTGTTGCTGATCGAAGCCAATGGCAGTGGTGAAGTCGTCGTCGTCTCAGTCGGCCCGGAAATAGCGGAAAAAACGCTACGCAAAGTTCTGGCAAAGGGTGCGGGCCGTGCGGTGCGCATCTGGGACGAACGTCTCAGAAATGTTGATCCAGTGACCATTGCCCGCTCTATTTCCGCTGTAGTCAAAGCCGAAGCCCCCGATTTGGTGCTATCGGGAACCCAAAGTGCGGACCACGCTCATGGCTCCACTAGCACTGCGCTTGCGCGCATCCTTGGAATACCGCATGGCTCGGTCATTTCGCTGGTTGATTGGGACGGTCAGGGTGATATGACTTTGACACGAGAACTGGAAGGTGGCAAACGGCATGTATTCAAAATGCCGACACCCGCTGTGTTGGCGATGCAGACAGGGGCCAACACCCCTCGTTACGCCACCATGCGGATGATTAAACAGGCAAAGAAAAAACCGCTTGAGGTGCTTGACGGGGCCTCCCTGATTGACGGTGGTGGCGGATACAGAGTGCGGCGGATGTATACGCCGGTGCAAGAAAAAGCGACGATGCTGGAAGGCAGCGCCGAGGAAGTGGCAGAACAAATAGCCGCTATCATCCGTGAGAAGAAAGGAAAATAATTATGGCTGGTATTCTTATTGTTGCCGAACAGCTTGACGGCACTGTGCAAGACATTTCTGCCGAGCTGATCGGCGCGGCAGTTTCCATCAAAGAGCAGATAGGCGGCCCAGTACAGGTTTTGGTGATTGGACAAGTGCCTGCCGATCTGGCCAAAGCAGTCAATCTGGAAGGAGTTGATGAAATCCTGACGATTGAAACCGCCAGCGATCATTTCGATCCTTTGATCTATGAAGAGGTAGTGTGTCAGGTGGGATTTGGCAGCAAACCCTCGGTGGTTTTAATAGGCCATACCGCTAGCGGTATGGCCTATGGTGCGGCGATAGCGGCGCGGCTGGGATCAGGATTTGCCAGCGATGTGTTCGGTCTTGGCATGGATGGTGACGAATTGATTGCCACCCGCTCGGCTTACTCCAACAAGGTTGAAATGGAGCTTGGCTTTTCCGGCAAGGCGGTAGTTGTGTTGACTCTCCGTGGTGCGACATTCACTCCGCCGAAAGAGTTGGGTAATGGGGTGGTCACTGCGGTTGAGGTGGACATCTCAATGCTTGTTGGTGTATTGAGCCATGTGGAATATCAAGATGCTCCTCCGTCTGATATTGATATTTCCAAGGCAGATTTCATCCTGTCAGTGGGGCGTGGAATTCAGGTTAAGGATAATCTGACGCGTTTTGCCGAATTAGCCGACAAGGTTGGGGCGACATTTGGATGTTCGCGTCCGATTGTTGACAATGGATGGCTGCCGGTTCAACACCAGGTGGGGCAATCCGGTAATGTTGCCAGCAATTGCCAGCTTTATTTTGCGTTGGGAATTTCCGGTGCGGTTCAGCACCTTTTCGGAATGAAACACATCGACACCATCATTGCCGTCAACACGGACCCCGAAGCACCTATCTTCAATGTGGCCACCTACGGTACCACGGTGGATCTCTTTGAGCTTACCGATGCTTTGGAACAACTTTTTTAATCAACGAAAATAATAAAAATCCAGAAAGGAAACATCATGACTGAAGGAACACGAAAATCAGTATTGGAAAGCCGCCACCGCGCTCTTGGCTCGGAAATGGGCGACTGGAATGGAATGGGTGTCGCATGGGACTACGCCTCAAATCCTGAAGACGAACATGACGCAGTACGCAACGCTGCAGGATTATTTGACGTTTCTGGGCTGCGGAAGGTCCATGTGCGTGGCCCGGACGCTCTGGTTGTGGTCGATCATATCATCACTCGAAATATGGCAACAATCACTCCCGGACGCTCGGCTTATGGACCGAATCTAACCGAAAAAGGTACGATTTGTGATGATGCAATCATTTTCAATCTGGGTGATGGTGAATGGTTGGTAGTTCACGGTTCTGGCAAATGCATGGAGCGTTTAGAAGAATCCGCCGCAGGCAAAGATGTGCAGCTCGAGTTTGATGACGATCTGCACGACATTTCCCTGCAAGGTCCTAAAGCAACCGATTTTCTGAATGAGCATACGCCGCTTGATCTGGAAGGTCTTGGTTATTTTCATCAAGCAAAGACCGAGCTTTTCGACCATCCCGTAATCATCTCTCGTACCGGATATTCCGGAGAAAGGGGCTTTGAAATATTTGCCACCGCAGAGCATGTTACCGAACTCTGGGACAAAATTCTTGAGAACGGAAAATCCATTGGTATCATGCCATGCTCATTCACCTGCCTTGACAAAATCAGAGTTGAGGCTGGCCTGCTGTTCTACCCCTATGACATGAGTGAGGATAACAGCGTCTGGGAAGTTGGCCTTGACTGGGCAATGTCCAAGAAAGGTGAAAATTATCGCGGAAAAGCAGCGGCAATGGCCTTGAAAGACAAGGAGAAAATTAAAGTGGTCGGTATTGATGTCGCTCATGGCGAAGCTCTTGTTGGCGGTGAAAAACTGTTGCTTGAAGAGAGTGAAATTGGTGTCGTCAACTCACCGGTTTTCTCACATCGATTGGGTAAATCTCTGGCACTAGCCCATGTGACACCGGAAGCGTCGATACCAGGTACGTTGTTACGGGTTGAAGGTGAGGGGATTTCTTGTGCCGCCACGGTTGCATTAATCCCGTTTCACGACCCAGAAAAAAAACATACTCACAGTTAAAAACAATCAACATGGCCGGAAACAGGTAATACCGCCCCGGCCTTAACCGCAAACCCCGTGTTAGGCTATTTCGTTATCTGTCCGTTGTAGGTGTTGTCATGGGACGAGCAAGAACAGGCACAAATGAAAGCGATGAAAATTGCCCGCGCCAGGCATCGGATCCTCAGTGTCAGATGGGGATACATCTGGGCTTTTTGGTGTGCTGTTTTCTGGGGGGCATGGTATCTGCCGGGAACTGCGGTCTGGCATACTCCACCTTACAGTTTAATGAGTTTTGAAAGTACGGATGAATTCATGCTGGCAGCTGCGGTGATCACCGCATTCAACGGCATCGGTGCGTTGATATTTCTATTCCTGTGGCTGGCGTTCCTGGAAAAACTGGGGGAATTATGGCGTACCCTGAGCCGGTTCAGAACCATTTCGAAATGGTATTTTCTAGCTGCAATCTTCGGTGGGCCTTGCGCTCTGTTCGGGTCTTACCTTGCGATTGGTTTTGTGGGACCAATTTTTGCTGCTGTGGCCGCCCTTTTGTACCCAATCATAGGTGCGTCACTGGCTCGCCTCTGGTACAACGAAAAAATCACTCTGCGTGCTGCAATTGGTATTTTGGTGATTGTCATTGGAGGTGTTTCGATTTTTGCTCCCGGTATCATGTCAGAATCTGCTGCAGCGAGGGAGCTGTTGTGGATCGGCTTTGTCGGCGGAGCTATGGCGGCTTTTGGCTGGGGTGTCGAAGGAGCGATCGCGGGCCGTGCGCTAGATGTGACCGACCCGGATGTCGGGATTACCATCCGTTTCGTAGCTGAGGTGATAATCTGGCTGTTCCTGATACTCCCCGGGGTGGCATTATTTTTTGATGCGCCGGTCATAGCGATGGTTAGTGCAACGCTCAATTTCTGGGCCATTTTGTGGCTCTTGCTCGCTGGTCTTAGCTTCGGATTCTGTTATGTTGCCTGGTACAAGTCCTTTCCGCTTATCGGGGTTGGCCGCGGACAGGCGATCGGCGCGCTTTATGGTGTGTTCGCAGTCATTTTCCTCGCCATTTTCGCCTTTCAGTTTCCGGACTGGAATTTCCTGCTCGGTCTTTCGCTTACGGTGAGTGGTAGTTTTCTGATGATCTCAGAGTCATCGGATGTAGTCGAGGTAGTTCGTGCTCCATCCGCTGGAATGAAAAGCGCGTTGACCATTGTGCAAGCAGAGAAAAGAGGTTCAAGGTTGCACATGAAAGGCTATATTTTGCGTGAGCTGGCCGAGGCAGCGGATAACGGGTTGTGGGATTATGAAATCATGCGGGCAGTATTTCATGAATATGGGCGCAAGGGCGATTACTGGAAAGGCGAAATTCGTGTCACTCTGACCGATCTCTTCTCAGGCGCGCTCATCGAAGAAATCGAAGACGCACTGGATGATGGCCGGTATTTCGGGGAAAACAAGATATTGATGAAATTCAAGATCAGCCCATTCGGGATGAAACGAATGAGCGAAACCGGTTTGATCTAAACACAAAAGGAGAAAAGCGATGTCGGATTTCTGGGCTTTTGAAGGAGCTCACATGTTGGCCATTGTGATGATCGTTATTCTAGCCGCTATCTGTCTCTTCGTTGCTCGCAACTGGGGTAAACAGCTATAGGTGAGTCTCATGAAGTGATGGATTATGAGCTTGCCTAGACCATAAAAATGGAGCAAGAGGAAAAATTTTAACTTAAACATGAAATTTCAGCAGGAACCTGCTTGATAAAGATAACCCTTAAAAATTCAGTAAGTTAAGCTATTTTTGTGCAATCCACAAACATGCTTGCGTCATTCGCTCAGCAAAAAAGAGAAGCACTTAAATTAGTTGAGCGTAAAGAAGTCAAGAAGATGATCGATTATGTGTTGGCTAATTCTGTACGCACTGTGGAAGTGCACCGAGCTCAAGTGATGAAAAATTGGAAGCGTAAACACTGACAGAATTGGTCAAAATCAAAACCGACCTTGACAAAAGTGGTTGACGTTCATGACTTTATTCTTTTGTACCCCATTACCTGTTATAAGTAGAAATACGTATCCTAAATACGTGTAATTCCTTATATCCTCAGCGGAATAAGCTTGTTAATATTCCCAACCAGTCAAGGATTCACATTTAATGAAAACAGACATCAACCAGAAACGTTGATTGAAATAGCTGTTCATTCTAACTCTTAATAAAGTAATAGCTGGAGACAAATCATGTCAACAAGAGTCGCAATTATCGGTGCAGGCCCCAGCGGACTGGCACAACTTAGGGCTTTTCAATCGGCAAAACAGAAAGGTGCTGAAATCCCTGAAATAGTCTGCTTTGAAAAACAAAGCGACTGGGGAGGACTTTGGAACTATTCCTGGAGAACGGGAATGGATGAAAATGGTGAATCTGCTCATGGTAGCATGTACCGTTATTTATGGTCGAACGGTCCAAAAGAAGGCTTGGAGTTTGCCGATTATTCTTTTGAAGATCATTTTGATCACCCTATCGCTTCTTATCCTCCGCGTGCTGTTTTATACGATTACATCATCGGACGAGTCGAAAAAGCGAATATCCGCAACTTGATTCGTTTTAATTCTCCAGTACGTCGAGTTACTTATGACGAAGCCAGCGAAAAATTTTCGATCATTGTAGAAGATCACGAAAAGGGTACTGAATACACAGAAGAGTTTGATTATGTTATTGTTTCTTCAGGTCATTTTTCCACTCCAAATGCACCTCACTACCCTGGCTTTGATACATTCAATGGACGGATCTTACATGCACACGACTTTAGAGACGCTTTAGAGTTCAAAGGTAAAGACCTGCTTTTAATTGGAACTTCCTATTCAGCTGAGGATATCGGTTCACAATGTTGGAAGTACGGATGTAAATCAATTACTGTTTCGCATCGAACCGCGCCAATGGGTTATGATTGGCCTGATAACTGGAAAGAAGTCCCACTTTTGACAAAAGTTGAAAAGAATACCTGTACCTTTAATGATGGTACACAAAAGAAAGTAGATGCGATTATTTTGTGCACAGGATATTTACATTACTTTCCGTTCATGGAAGAAAAACTCAAATTACGTACCAACAACCGTTTGTATCCGGTTAACCTCTATAACGGTGTGGTTTGGGTGGACAATCCGAAATGTATGTACCTTGGTATGCAGGATCAGTGGTTTACGTTTAACATGTTTGACGCACAAGCCTGGTATGTGCGTGATGTTATCATGGGCCGTCTTGACCTGCCATCAAAGGCGAAGATGTTTGCGGACATTGATCAGTGGCGGGCTGATGAAGATGCTCAGTCGGATGATTATGGCGCCATTAAGTTTCAGGGTAATTACATCGACCATCTAATCCGACTGACTGATTACCCTACTTTTGATATTCAGGGGTCTTGTGAAGCCTTCTATCAATGGAAGAAACACAAGAAAAAGGGTATTATGACGTTTCGAAATCATGGTTATACATCTGTCATGACAGGAACCGTCGCCCCACCCCATCACACGTCTTGGGTCGAAGCTTTGGATGATTCTCTGGAAAGTTATCTACAAACTGGTCCAGACGTACAGGATTGAAAATCAGATGAATTTTAATCCTAAATCAAACCACACTTTGTGATTTACGGAGGATTCCACAGGAAGACTTTTTAAAAATAGAGTGTAACCAAAACTGAAAGGAAGCTATGAAAATTACAAGAAGAAAATTAATACGTGCCGCTGCAGCAGGCACTGCCATGACCGGCACTTTGGGCTTGCCGACTGCACTTTTTGCAGGACAAAAAACAGTAAAGCTGGGAATGAATATCCCAATGACCGGCGATTATGCCCCTTGGGGATTACCCGGGCTGTATGGTTGCCAAATTGTAGCCAATGATCTTAACGCGGCTGGCGGTGTGAAGATTGGCGGAGACAACTATAAAATTGAAATCGTGGCCTACGACCACGCTTATGATACTGAAAAAGCAGTTCAAGGTTACAAGAAGTTGGTGTTGGAAGATCGTGTGAAAATGGTGATGATGTTGGGCGGATCGACAGTTGCCTCGGTGTTGCCATGGGCACGACGTAAAAAGATGTTGACCACCACTTTACTACCGAGCGATATCACACCCAAATCGGACTACTTGATCGCTACTTGTGAGTCACACCCCTTGTATAATGTAACTGGTGTGGAATGGTTGGCAGAAAATCATCCTGAAGCCAAAACAGCCGTGATTGTCACCAACAACGACGCTGAGTACGGATTGCAGTCGGCGGCGACTTACAAGGCGGCGTTTGAAGTGGCTGGAATCAAAGTGGTGGATGTAAACCTGCATGGCTTTGACATCACCGATTTCGCCCCCATCGTCAGTTCCGTGCTGGCTAAAAAGCCTGACATCTTCTGCATGGCGACCAGCTTCTATGTCACTCCTTTGATGGAACAGCTCTATCATCAGGGCTTCAAAGGCAAGATCATTTCCTGCACGCTGGATTATTACAATGAGATCATCGCTAAGACCAGCAAGGATTTTGTCAATGGAACCATCTTTCAATTCCCAGATTTTGATGATCCGGCCCTGAATCAAGCCGGAGTGTCTTTTCCAAACCCTGCGGATTTCGATGCGAAATTCCGTAAAGCTCACCCTACTGACTGGTCTGCGGTGTCGTGGGAATATCCGGCGATTCTGCTCAACTGGCTGGAAGGCGCAAAAGCAGCGGGAAGTGTGGAACCAACCGCTGTGTTGAGTGCGTTAAAATCAAACAAAAACCCCAACTTTGTATTTGGTGAGGGTGAATGGTGGGGCAAAGACCTCTGGGGGCAGGACAATGCCTTGGTCGGTCGATGGCCTGTAGTTGTGGTTGAGGACGGCAAGGCTCGTATCCAGGAGTATCGGAGCGTATCCAGTTGGCTGGATCGAAACAAAGCGGTTCTAATTCGCCATATGAAAGATTTAGGTTTACGAACCGTTTGAAGTCTTTTAGAATTGCTCAACGGTGACAATCAGGAAGGGATACTTACTTTCAGTTCCTTTCCTGATACATCTACTCAACTGACGCAAGCGTGCAGAATGCGTCCTAATCCAGCTCAAAATAACAGAAATTTTTGGTGGAACTGATTTTTCAATCTTTGATTAACGGCCTTATTCAGGGTGGATTTTTTGCTCTGTTTGCAGTGGGACTCGTACTCATCTTTGGGGTGATGGGCGTAGTAAACTTTGCGCATGGTGAATTGGTCATGGTTGGAGCATATACAGTTTGGCTACTACACGCTCAGCATGGTTTGTCATATTTTTTCGCAATTGGCGTAGCCGTTGTTTTGGTCACCCTCATTGGTTTATTCATGGAACGGTTTTTGTTCCGTCCTACACAAAATGATCCCTTAGCAGGATTGATTTGCTCGATTGGGATGCTCTTTATTTTACAAGTGGTGGCAACTTTGGTGGGTGGGGAAGGGCCATCGAAACAAGTTCCGCCACCGTTTCATGGAACATGGGTGTTATTTGAATATTTACGTATTCCTTATCAACGCATTTTTAGTTTGTTGATCTCGTTCTTTGCTTTGTCTACGCTTTGGTATTTTTTGACTCGCAGCAAATTAGGTTGGGCGCTCCGTGCAGTATCCCTTGATAAAGAAGCGTCTGCGCTACAGGGAATCAATATCAACCGTATTTCGATGATTGCTATCGGAATTGGTGCTTCTCTGGCCGGACTTGCAGGTGCGTTGATGGCCCCTTTGACCAACATCAATCCGCACATGGGGCACAACGTTATCATAACTGCATTCATTGTTACCATTGTGGGAGGAGTCGGCAGCTTATCCGGAGCAGTGTTGGCGGCTTTCCTTTATGCTTTATTTCATACATTTGTTACCGTGTATTTCGGAGGAACAATCGCCACCATTTGCGGACTTGTCCTGATGGTGGTTGTCTTGATTGTTAAACCGACTGGCATCATGGGCACTCGCATCAGTGAATAATTATGAATAGCAATACACAAAAGATCGTTGGTGGCTCACTTTTGCTCGCGGCACTCATAGCGCTCCCCCACTTCCTTAAATTTCATCATCAAGACTTACTGATTTTTCTAACCATCAACGTGTTGGCTGTCTCAAGTTATCGTATTGTCACCTTAACCGGAGAATGGTCTTTGATTCATGCGGTGATGATGGGAGTGGGAGGCTATACCGCAGCACTCCTTTTCAAATATTATGAAGTGGGCATGTGGGTAACTCTCCCAATGGCTGGAATTTTGACCGCTGCAGTAGCAGCGCTGCTTTGCTTTCCGTTATTTCGGACGACACAATTTTATTTTTTGATTGGTTCGTTTGCTGCGGGAGAAGCAATCCGCTTGATTTGGATTCAATTTGTGTTTCCTTTTGGAGGAACAGGAGGTTTGAGCGGCGTGGAACCGCCAATGGTTGGAGAGATCGATTTTATGGAATCCATCCCGTATTACTATCTTGCACTGAGTGTAGTATTGTTGTGTTTATTCATTCTGTATCTCATTGAAAACTCGAGGATTGGTTTGACCCTTCATGCCGTACATTGGAAAGCCGCATTAGCCGAGTCGGTTGGAGTTGACACTTGGCGTTACAGGTCATTGGCCTTTGTAATAGGTTCATTTTTTGTTGGAATTGCTGGGGCTTTGAAGGTGCATTATTTAGGAACCATCACGCCCAACCAATTCGGCGTTGGTTTTATGGTCTTCATTCTGATTTGGGTTATAGTAGGTGGTTACAACAAATTTTATGGCCCCATCCTCGGCGCGGTTGTGTTGACGTTGTTCGACGAATCCATCCGCGGCTTTGCAGAGGTCCGTCCGGCAATTTATGGGGCGGTGCTGATTTTGTCGATATTGTTTCTACCCTTAGGGCTAGAGAGCATACCATCCAAATTCAAAGCTTGGTCTGGAATCGGTAAAGAACGGGATCCACTTTCTTTAACAGACAAATAGTTTCAAATTCAATGGATAAAGCATCGTGCCAGTACTAGAAATTAAAAACGTCAGCAAACAGTTTGGTGGCTTGATGGCGTTGAATAACATCAGTTTTCAAGTGGAAACTGGCGAGATTCGTGGTTTGATCGGTCCGAATGGTGCGGGCAAGAGTACGATGTTCAAGAATATCGCTGGGTTTTATGCTACCACCAAAGGGGAAATTGTCTATCAAGGTCAAAATATTTCCGGGCACAAACCACACGCCATTGCGGAAATGGGCATAGTCCGCACGTTTCAGGAAACGACCTTGTTTCAGGAGTTGACGGTTTTTGAAAATGTACTCGTGGGCTGCCATATACAAGCACGCTCCAATCTTTTTTCCGCCATTTTTAAACTGGACAAACCGAGACAAAACATAGCCCGTGATCAAGTTTTGGAAGTCTTGGAGTTCATGGGTTTGAGTGAGCGCCAAGAGCAGTTAGCATCTGAGTTGCCCTTGGGGTCACAACGAGCGTTGGCGATGTCGATTGCACTTGCCTCCAAACCAAAATTGATGCTGATGGACGAACCATTTGCCGGGATGAATCCGGAAGAAACGCTACACATGATGGAATTAACCCGAAAAGTACAGGAATCCGGAATGACGATAATATTGGTGGAACATGATATGAAAGCAGTCATGGGCTTGTGTGACTACTTGACTGTACTCAACTTTGGTCAGCTTTTAGCGGAAGGAACTCCTGCAGAAATCCGCAACAACGATAAAGTTATCGAAGCATATTTGGGGGGATCTAAATAAAATGTTGTTAAAGATTGATAATATTCACGTTCACTATGGCCATGTGGCTGCTTTGAAAGGCATCTCATTGGAAGTTGGCGAGGCGGATTTTGTGACCCTCATCGGTTCCAATGGTTCTGGAAAGAGCACAACCTTACGTGCCATTTCCGGACTTGAAAGTCCAAGTTCCGGAACCATCATTTTTGATAATCAGCATATTGAAAAAGCACCTGCGGATAAAATTCTGAAAATGGGCATTGCGCACGTCCCGGAAGGACGGCGAGTGTTTAAAGATTTATCCGTAACCGAAAATCTTTTGCTTGGCGCGTTTACACGGGATGGCAAACCGGCAATCGAGCACGATATGGAAAAAATTTTTGAATATTTCCCCAAATTGCGCGAGCGCAAAAATCAATCTGCCAGAACTATGAGTGGCGGCGAGCAACAAATGCTCGCGATTGGTCGTGCCCTTATGTCCAGGCCACGCCTACTTTTGTTGGACGAACCGTCGTTAGGAATCGCACCGATTGTCGTCCAGGAAATTGCCCGAATTTTGACGGAAATCAACCAACAAGGCGTGTCGATTGTATTGGTTGAACAAAATGCGGAAATGGCGCTTGAACTCGCACGACACGGTTATGTTTTAGAAACAGGGACGATTGCTTTGGAAGGTGAAGCGGCTCAACTCATGGACAATGAGCATGTCCGCAAAGCTTATCTTGGAATTTGAGGTTGTGTGTTATTTCAGTAGTCACGAGCCATTAGATCTATATAGAAAAAGAAATTCCATTAAGTAGTTGTTTTTCACTTTTTTACCGATATGTAGAATGACTTCATTCAAACTTTAAGGAACTGTAGCTCAATTTGCTGACAACTTACACATCAGTAGATTTTGTTAAGACAATTCCATATTGCATTTCTGATAAACAAACTCTGGATCAAGATCGATTCCAGATTCCCACTCAATGGTGTCAAAAGGAACCTTTATTTGCTTGAAATATTTGTAATCCTTAAGTCGACTAAAAACTCCAAAATCTAAATAAGGTTTCATATCCAATATACCTATTTCTCCATTTTCAAAAGTTATTTGAATAAGGTAGTCATTTTTTGGAATTGCGGTTTTAACTGCTGAATACATTTTTAACTTCCTATATCTTTAATGCAATGGTTGGATTTTGAAGGGTTCTTCCCCATTCATTACTAAGTCCCAATCTGCCATTAGTTCTTCTTGATGCAATTCAGCCCACGCCAAAACGATTTTAGATTGCTTATTTGGCAGATCACTTTTAATAATTTCACATGACCGGATATCAACTGTAGCCTTATATTCTGAATAGTAAACATGAAAGTGTGGAGGTGGATGCTCATTAGGAGCAAAATACATGCGAATTATTATTCCATAAAACATCGAAATTGTGGGCATATTTTTTTACCAAAAATATTTTTGCATAAACTCAACTCAATATATCACTTTGATAATATATTTTAAAGTATTTTTCATGGAAGTGCCTAGTAGAGCTTCAGGAAAGTACTTGTAAGTTAGTTTTTAAGGCATTTTGGAAGTCAACAATCCGGAAGGTATGAAAACATTGATTGAATCAGGAATCGGCCCCGCCAAATCCTTCGGCTGCGGTTTGCTTATGCTTCGCAGGGTTTGAGGGCGATAAGTATTTTGACCTCATCTTAAACTTAACCTAGAGATTGAGTTGTTAGGTTATTAATATTAAAGTATCTTCAGTATGTAATAGAGAAAAAATTGTAACAGTAATAATCACTAAGAAAACGGAACCACTTCTATAAGGAGAAAAAATGCCGCAACTTATCATAGATTATCCAAATTACTTTCCAGATTTGCTCAATCAAACCCCTAGTGAATTTGAAGAGGATGCCCGCTTGCAATTAGCGATTCGTCTTTTTGAACAGGGTCGATTGTCTTCAGGACATGCTGCACAATTGGCAGGAATTGAAAGAGTAAACTTTTTACTGAATCTTTCAAAAAGTGGAGTTGCGATGATAGATTATGATTCTGCTGAATTGCTAGAAGAATTGAAAAATGTCTGATAACACTTTAGTTATCAATACAAGTCCTTTGCTCTCATTGATTGCAGCAACTGGGGATTTGTCATTACTTGGCTACTTTTCATCTTTCAATTTTAAATAGTCATAGAGGTTATTAATTTTATTATGAGCAATAAAATGGTACATTTTATAACATGCATTTCATTATATAATTTCAGTGTGATAGAGGAGGAGCGATCCCCACGTGCGTGGGGATGAACCGGGGTGTGACAAATATTTAGTTATTTTCAAAAACCGGAATGCGTTTTCCAATCAATATGAGAATAAATTATGCTGGAATGCTAATTATTTGTAAGTGGGGAAAATTGAAAAAATCTAGATTAATTTACACTTGCTGGAATGCAAACTTTATGAAGTGGTAGAACTAAAAAGTAGACAAAACTATTTCATTAGGAGCAACATCAACTATCACTCCTTGAGATAAGCATCGTAGGCTAATTTTCTGGAAATTGCCCGGTGATTTTCTGTAGCAAGTTTTTTCCACAGTTGCCCCTCACCTGTCTTTTCA
>DUYW01000058.1 GCA_013349825.1 Gammaproteobacteria bacterium
GGTAATTGCAGCTGTCAGTGTAGTCTTTCCGTGGTCTACGTGACCGATCGTACCTACGTTTACGTGCGGCTTCGTTCTCTCAAACTTTTCCTTGGACATCGTCTTTTCCTCTTGCTCTTAACTCAGCCTCTGCAGACTGAAAATTTCTTAAATTCGTTTAACTATTCTTTTTAACAACAGCTGCCGCAATATTTGCCGGTGCTTCAGCGTACTTCTCAAACTCCATCGAGTAGGTCGCTCGTCCCTGTGTTGCTGAACGCAGATCGGTTGCATAACCAAACATCTCGGAGAGCGGTACCGTTGCTGCAATCATCTTGCCTGCCGGGGAGTCATCCATACCCGCAACCATGCCACGTCGACGATTGAGGTCACCCATCACATCACCCATGTAGTCTTCTGGAGTAACCACATCCACCTTCATCATAGGCTCAAGCAGTACCGGACTTGCATTCAGTGCGCCCTGCTTAAAGGCCATAGAACCTGCCACCTTAAATGCCAACTCATTGGAGTCCACATCATGATAGGAACCATCATACAAAGTAACCTTACAATCTTCGATCGGGTAACCGGCAATGACACCATTCTTCATCTGCTCCTGGATACCTTTATCTACAGCAGGAATGTACTCCTTAGGCACCACACCACCTACGATCTCATTGATAAATTCGTAACCAGCACCCGCTTCCTGTGGCTCAATTCGAATCCATACATGACCAAACTGTCCACGACCACCGGATTGGCGTACAAATTTGCCTTCCTGCTCAACCACCTTACGAATAGTCTCACGGTAAGCAACCTGTGGCGCACCTACTGCTGCCTCCACATTAAACTCACGCATCATGCGGTCAACGATGATTTCGAGATGGAGTTCACCCATGCCGGAGATGATCGTCTGACCAGACTCTTCATCCGTATGTACACGGAAAGAGGGATCTTCCTGCGCCAGCTTGGAGAGCGCAATACCCATTTTCTCTTGGTCTGCCTTTGATTTCGGCTCTACAGCAACAGAGATCACCGGCTCAGGAAACTCCATGCGCTCAAGAATAATCTTGTTATCAATGGCGCTCAGCGTATCACCTGTTGTTACATCTTTGAGGCCGATTGCTGCTGCGATATCGCCCGCACGGACCTCTTTAATTTCTTCACGATCATTGGAGTGCATCTGAACAATACGTCCGATACGCTCTTTTTTACCCTTCACTGTGTTGTAACAGAAGTCACCGGAGTTAATTACACCAGAGTAGACCCGGAAGAAGGTCAAGGTACCCACAAACGGGTCGGTTGCAATCTTGAATGCCAACGCAGAAAACGGCTCATCATCAGAGGATGGGCGAGTCGCCTCACTGCCATCTTCCAGCTCACCCGTAATTGCAGGCACCTCCAGCGGGGAAGGCATATAGTGGATTACGGCATCCAACATCGCCTGAACACCCTTATTCTTAAATGCAGAACCACACATCATCGGAACGATCTCGTTATTCAGCGTCTGAATACGGATACCTTCACGGATCTCATCGTTACTCAACTCGCCCTCTTCGAGGTACTTCTCCATCAACTCTTCATTAGCCTCTGCCGCAGCTTCCATCATCTGCTCACGAAGCTCATCACATTGACCCTGCAACTCTTCCGGAATCTCTTTGGCATCATAGGTCATCCCCATGTCATCCTCATTCCAGTAGATTGCCTTCATGCGAATCAGATCCACAACCCCCTTAAAATCTTCTTCAGCACCAATATTCATTTGAATAGGCACTGCGTTAGCACCCAGACGGTCGCGCACCTGCTCTACAACACGCAGAAAATCTGCTCCGGAGCGATCCATTTTATTAACGAAACCAATACGGGGCACACCATACTTATTAGCCTGACGCCATACTGTCTCAGACTGCGGCTCTACGCCACCCACTGCACAGAAAACCGCACAAGCACCATCCAATACTCGCAATGAGCGCTCTACTTCGATAGTAAAGTCTACGTGTCCGGGGGTATCAATAATATTGATACGATGCTGCTCAAACTGCTGATCCATACCTGACCAGAACGAGGTTGTTGCAGCAGAAGTGATGGTAATACCACGCTCCTGCTCCTGCTCCATCCAGTCCATCGTTGCCGCACCATCATGCACCTCACCAATCTTGTGAGAGAGCCCCGTATAAAATAGAATACGCTCGGTAGTTGTAGTCTTACCTGCATCAATGTGCGCCATGATTCCGAGATTCCGGTAACGCTTCAATGGTGTTTGACGTGCCATGATCTAAATTAATCCGTATAAATTAAAGAGCAAATAAAAAAAGTAACTACAAATTTACCAGCGGAAGTGCGAGAACGCTTTGTTGGCATCTGCCATACGGTGCGTATCCTCTTTCTTCTTCACTGCCGAACCACGACTCTCAAGCGCATCCAGAATCTCACCCGCCAGACGCAGACCCATAGTCTTCTCACCGCGTTTACGCGCAGCTTCTACCAACCAACGCATACCCAGCGCAACACGACGCTCAGAACGCACTTCGATAGGCACCTGATAGGTAGAACCACCAACACGACGTGACTTCACCTCAACCTTAGGACCCACATTATCTAACGCTGAAAACAGAGCCTCAACCGGCTCGTTGTTACCGCGCTCTTCTACCACATCCAACGCACCATAAACAATCTTCTCAGCAACAGACTTCTTGCCATCTTTCATGATCACATTGATAAACTTGGTCAACTGCTCATTCCCAAATTTGGGATCTGGCAATACGGTACGTTTTGGCGCTCTATTTCTTCTAGACATCAGATTTCTCGAATTCTTATCAGACTCTTAACAGACAACTGGGATACACCCAATTCAGCTTCCCCATTAACTCTTATCTCAACCCTTAGGCTTCTTAGCGCCATACTTGGAGCGCCCTTGACGACGAGCATCAACACCCGTGGTATCCAAGCTTCCGCGAACTACGTGATAACGCACACCAGGAAGATCCTTCACACGACCACCACGAATCAGCACAACAGAGTGCTCTTGAAGGTTATGCCCCTCACCACCAATATAGGAGGAGACCTCCATACTGTTCGTCAGACGGACACGAGCCACTTTTCTCATTGCAGAGTTAGGCTTTTTGGGAGTGGTTGTATAGACACGGGTACATACGCCACGCTTCTGCGGACATGCATCCAGTGCCGGAACCTTACTCTTCTCTTTTTGAACCTTGCGAGGTTTTCTTACCAACTGATTAATCGTTGCCATCGTTCTCTTTCTTCAAGCTAAATCCATAACTTTATGAACATATTATGTTCACGGTCACTGACCTGCTCAGCAAGAGACTTCATAGGTATTCCTAATCAGTTTTAAAGAGCAGATATAAAAGCGACAAAAAAGACCGACCCCGTTTGGGTGGAGTCGATCCTCATCGATTTCATTTCGGCAGACCCGACCATCTACCTTCACATCACTTAATATCGCCGGTTTACGTTTTGAGTCTAAACTCACCCTCGTAATAAGGAAGGCGAATTCTAGGGGGGTAACCTATAAGTGTCAACTGATTTTCTCTCTTTTTATGAAAAAAATTTCATAACAAAGAGTCAAACCGTCATCACCCCCCTTCTACACCTCACAACAGCAGTATTTACTCTCCAGCCACTCTTCTCTACAGAGCGCCTCTAACTGTGTGAGGTGTTCCTTACAGCACCTATTTCTCAGCAGGCGTTTCCACAACAGCTTCTACAGCCATCTCTTCCACAACGGCCTCTTCAGCACCAGCCACTGTCTTCAGCAGCTCTGCATTCGTAAACAGACCACGACGCTGCCGACGCTGCTTATGATAGGCCAGCCCCGTCCCTGCAGGAATCAAACGACCTACAATCACGTTCTCTTTCAGGCCGCGAAGATCATCACTCTTACCGGTGACCGAGGCCTCCGTCAACACTCGAGTCGTCTCCTGGAAAGAGGCTGCAGAAACAAATGAGTCCGTTGCCAGAGATGCCTTAGTGATACCCAACAGGACATTTTCATAGGAACAAGGCATTTTGCCCTGACCATTGACTCGGTCATTCTCATCTAACATGCGAGCACGCTCTACCTGTTCACCCTGGAGGAATTTGGTATCTCCCGGATGAATAATGACAACACGACGCAACATCTGGCGCACGATACACTCAATATGCTTGTCATTAATGCCCACACCCTGTAGACGATAGACATCCTGAACCTCATTATTGATATAACGCGCCAACTCAGGAATCCCTTTGAGGCGAAGAATATCATGTGGATCTGGTGCACCATCTACAATAACTTCACCCTTCTCAACATGCTCACCCTCGAATACGGTGACATGACGGAATTTTGGAATCAAAGTTTCAGTTTGTTCACCATTTTCACCGATGATCACCACTCGCTGTTTACCTTTAGTCTCTTTACCGAAGGTGATTGTGCCGGTCTGCTCCGCCATAACCGCCGGCTCTTTTGGTTTGCGGGCCTCAAACAAGTCTGCTACACGAGGTAGACCACCCGTAATATCGCGTGTCTTACCCGCCTCCTGTGGAATACGGGCCATAACATCACCCACGCCCACTTCCGCACCATCCTCAACCGTAACAATCGCTCCAGCAGGCAGGAAGTACTGTGCAGGTACGCTGGTGCCAGGAATCATAATCTCATTACCCTGCGTATCGACCAACATGACCATAGGGCGCAGGTCACGATTACCCACCACCTCTTCATGCTGCTGCCCCTTACCATCTGTAACAATAACCGTCTGCTCACCCACAGCACGCTGTTTAGAGTCAGTCACTACAACACTACTTAAGCCTGTGACCTCATCCGTCTCTTTACGGAAAGAGACACCATCTACAAAATAGTTGAATCGAACCGTACCACCTACCTCAGTAACAACCGGGTGAGTATGTGGGTCCCAAGTGACAACGGTCTGTCCAGCATCGACATGCTCACTCTCATTGACTCTAATCTCTGCACCGTATGGGATCTTATAACGCTCACGCTCACGCCCTGTCTCATCTACAACTGCAATCTCACCCGAACGTGAGACCGCAACCTGATGACCGTCCGCATGGACGACTGAACGCACATTATGCAAATGAACCGTACCGGTATTATTGACATCAACACTATTATCTGCTGCTGCACGTGATGCCGCACCACCAATATGGAAGGTACGCATCGTTAACTGCGTACCCGGCTCACCGATTGACTGAGCTGCAATCACGCCAACTGCCTCGCCCTGACTGATCAGATCTCCACGCGCCAAGTCACGTCCGTAACACTGCGCACAGACACCGTCACGTGTCTCACAGGTAATGATCGAGCGAACACGCATCTGATCAACACTACTACCTTCAAGGTAGTCTGCAATCTTCTCATCAATCAAAGTGTTAACAGGAATGAGCAGATCATCGGTTCCGGGTTTCACTACATTCTCAGCAGTTACACGACCCAGAACACGTTCACGAAGTGGTTCAATTACATCACCACCCTCAATCAACGTCTGCATCAATACACCACCTGTAGTGCCACAGTCACGCTCTGTAACAACCAAATCTTGAGAGACATCAACCAGACGACGGGTTAGATAACCTGAGTTTGCGGTCTTCAAAGCTGTATCCGCAAGGCCTTTACGTGCTCCGTGCGTTGAGATGAAGTACTGCAGTACATTCAATCCCTCACGAAAATTCGCTGTAATGGGTGTCTCAATGATTGAACCATCCGGCTTCGCCATCAGACCACGCATACCAGCTAACTGACGAATCTGTGCAGCAGAACCACGGGCACCTGAGTCTGCCATCATGAAAACAGAGTTAAACGAGTCCTGCAAAACGGTATTCCCTTCAGCGTCAACCACCTCTTCACTACCGATCTTGTCCATCATCGCTTTCGCAACCTGATCATTGGCATGTGTCCAGATATCCACAACCTTGTTATAGCGCTCACCATTTGTCACCAAACCTGTAGAGTATTGGTTCTGAATTTCTTTGACCTCAGACTCGGCTGCAATTAGAATTTTTTCCTTATCCTCGGGGATAATCATGTCATCTGCACCGAATGAGACGCCTGCGCGGGTTGAATTCTCAAACCCGGTATACATCAGACGGTCCGCAAAGACCACTGTACTTTTCAGCCCCAAAGTACGATAGCAGACATCGACCAGACTGGTGACCACTTTTTTAGTCAACGTCTTGTTGATCTCAGCAAAGGGAAGCCCTTCAGGCAGAACCTCAGAAAGTAAGGCACGCCCTACAGTCGTAGAGACCCGTTGCGTAAGATATTCAATCTCACCCTCATCATTGACTCCGCTATCATTGATGCGTACCTGGACCTTGGCATGGATACCCACAATTTTGCTCTCATAAGCACGGCGCACCTCGTTGACACCGGAAAACATCATCCCTTCACCCTTGGCATTAATACTCTCACGGGTCATATAGTAGAGACCGAGAACCACATCCTGGGTCGGAACAATAATCGGTTCACCATTTGCGGGATGCAATACGTTGTTGCTCGCCAACATCAAAGTACGAGCTTCCAGTTGCGCCTCAATAGAGAGTGGCACATGGACCGCCATCTGATCACCATCAAAATCTGCATTGAATGCAGTACAGACCAGTGGATGCAGCTGTATCGCCTTACCCTCAATCAGTACTGGTTCAAAAGCCTGAATACCGAGCCTGTGCAGTGTAGGTGCACGATTCAACATGACCGGATGTTCACGGATCACATCATCGAGAATATCCCAAACCACAGGCTCTTCACGCTCTACCATCTTCTTCGCAGCCTTGATCGTAGTCGCCAAACCACGTAACTGCAATTTACCAAAGATGAAGGGCTTGAACAGCTCCAATGCCATCGCTTTCGGCAAACCACACTGGTGTAGTTTCAAGGTAGGGCCGACTACGATAACTGAACGACCAGAGTAGTCCACACGTTTGCCAAGCAGGTTCTGACGGAAACGACCCTGTTTACCTTTGATCATATCAGCCAAAGACTTCAGCGGACGCTTGTTGGTACCGGTTACCGCACGACCACGACGACCATTATCCATCAGCGCATCTACAGACTCCTGCAACATACGCTTCTCATTACGCACAATAATGTCTGGCGCAGCAAGATCCAACAGGCGCTTCAGCCGGTTATTACGGTTGATCACACGACGGTAAAGATCATTCAGGTCAGAGGTCGCAAAACGACCACCCTCCAGAGGAACCAATGGGCGCAACTCTGGTGGCAGCACCGGCAGAACGCGCAGCAGCATCCACTCCGGTTTGTTACCGGACTCAAGGAACCCCTCAATCAACTTCAGTCGTTTGGAGAGCTTTTTGGTCTTCGCTTCAGATTTGGTCGCAGCCAGCTCTTCATGTAGCTGTGCAGAAATCACCTGCAGATCCATACCACGAATCAGTTGGTCAATTGCCTCAGCACCCATGCGTGCATCAAACTCATCACCCCACTCTTCAATTGCATCGAGGTAGGTATCATCGGTCAACAACTGTCCACGCTCCAGATCGGTCAAGCCCGGCTCAATCACAATGAATGATTCGAAATAGAGTACACGCTCAATGTTCTTCAGTGAGATATCGAGCAACATACCAAGACGTGACGGCAAGGAACGCAGATACCAGATATGGGCTACCGGACTCGCCAGATCAATGTGACCCATGCGCTCACGGCGCACCTTGGAGAGCGTCACTTCCACTCCACACTTCTCACAAATTACACCACGGTGTTTGAGACGCTTGTATTTACCACAGAGGCACTCATAATCCTTGATCGGACCAAAGATCTTGGCACAAAAGAGGCCATCACGCTCTGGTTTAAAGGTACGGTAGTTAATGGTCTCTGGCTTCTTGACCTCACCAAATGACCAGGAACGGATCTTCTCAGGGGCCGCCAGACCGATACGGATGGCGTCAAAGTCTTCAGTCTCTTGCTGAGCCTTCAAAAAATTGAGTAGGTCTTTCATTCTTTTTTAATCTCCTAATGAAACAGTGAACGGACTATGCGCAGTACGCTTAGTTCACCTGCTCCAGGTCAATATCAATCGCCAGTGAACGGATCTCTTTCAACAACACGTTGAAGGACTCAGGCATTCCTGCCTCGATCCGGTGGTCGCCATCGACAATATTTTTATACATACGGGTACGACCCGTCACATCGTCTGACTTCACGGTCAACATCTCTTGCAGCACATGGGATGCTCCATAAGCTTCCAGTGCCCACACCTCCATCTCACCAAAGCGCTGTCCGCCGAACTGCGCTTTACCGCCAAGTGGCTGCTGAGTCACTAAACTGTATGGACCAGTGGAACGTGCATGCATCTTGTCCGCAACCAGATGGTTGAGCTTGATGATATGCATCACACCCACCGTTACCTGTCGATCAAATGACTCACCGGTGCGGCCATCATACAGCGTGGTCTGACCTGTTTCAGGAAGGTCGGCCAGAGTTAACATGCGCTTAATCTCTTTCTCATGCGCACCATCAAACGCCGGAGTCGCCATAGGTACACCACGGCGCAGATTATTGGCCATCTCCATGACCTCATCATCACTTAGAGAGTCAAGGTCTTCCCGTTTACCGCTATCATTGTAAACTTCATCTAGGAAACTACGCATGCTTACTACATCACTACCACTATCGAGCATACCGGCAATCTTGATGCCAAGCCCTTTAGCTGCCCAACCCAAATGAACCTCTAGTACCTGCCCGATATTCATACGCGAAGGTACGCCCAAGGGGTTCAACACGATGTCAACCGGAGTACCATCATCACGGTGAGGCATATCCTCAACAGGAACAATACGTGAAATTACACCCTTGTTTCCGTGACGACCCGCCATCTTGTCTCCAGGCTGAATACGACGCTTAACCGCGACATAGACCTTAACCATCTTCTGAACACCCGGTGCCAGATCGTCACCTCCAGTAATCTTGCCCTTCTTCTCTTCGTAGACCTTTTCGATCTCTTCACGTTGCTGCTTAAGCTGCCCATGAGAGAGTTCCAACTGCTCATTGACCTCCTCATTGCGCATCCGTAACTCAAACCAGATATCACGCCTGAGTTCGGTCAGATAACTCTTAGTCACCTTATCGCCCGCTTTAATATTACCCGGACCACCATCAACTACTTTACCAACCAGCAATTTCTCCAGACGCTGGAAGATATCCTCTTCAATAATTCGCTGACGTGAATTGAGATCCTTACGGACATCATCCAACTCAAGCTGTTCAATATCGAGGGAGCGTTTATCTTTCTTGATTCCGTCACGGGTAAATATTCGTACGTCCACCACGGTTCCGGCCATTGAAGATTTTGCACGTAGCGAGGTATCTTTCACATCTGAGGCCTTCTCACCAAAGATGGCACGCAGCAGTTTCTCTTCCGGTGTCAGCTGAGTTTCACCTTTAGGTGTTACCTTGCCGACTAGAATATCTCCCGGGCTTACTTCAGCACCGATATAGACAATACCCGACTCATCCAGACGGCCCAGCGCAGACTCACCCACATTCGGGATATCTGCAGTGATCTCTTCAGGCCCAAGCTTGGTATCACGCGCCATACAGGTAAGTTCTTCGATATGGATCGTAGTGTAACGATCCTCTTCGACAACACGCTCAGAGATAAGGATTGAATCCTCAAAGTTGTATCCATTCCATGGCATGAAAGCAACTGTCAGATTTTGACCCAGTGCCAACTCACCCATATCTGTAGAGGGTCCATCGGCCAATACATCACCACGAGCAATCAAATCACCGGGGGTCACCAATGGACGCTGATTAATGCAGGTATTCTGGTTCGAGCGGGTATATTTGGTCATATTATAAATATCAACACCCGATTCACCTGCAGCCGTCTCATCATCATTGACACGAACGACAATACGGCTGCCATCAACGAAATCGACCACACCACCTCGTTTGGAAACAACCGCAACACCGGAGTCAATCGCAACATCACGTTCGATACCGGTCCCCACGAGCGGTTTCTCAGCACGCATGGTTGGAACTGCCTGACGCTGCATATTCGCCCCCATCAAGGCGCGGTTTGCATCATCGTGTTCAAGGAACGGAATCAACGAGGCCGCCACAGAGACAATTTGACGTGGCGAGACATCCATATACTCGATCACATCCGGCGTAGCCATGGTGAATTCGTTCTGGTAACGACAAGAGAGCAAGTCATCAATCAGATTGCCATCCTCATCGGTATTCGCACTCGCTTGTGCGATATGGTAGTTGATCTCATCATAGGCAGAGAGATAAACAATCTCATCAGTGACCAGACCATCGTTCACCTTCCTGTAAGGTGTCTCCAGAAAACCGTAATTGTTGGTACGCGCATAGACTGCCAAGGTATTGATCAGACCAATATTTGGTCCTTCAGGGGTCTCAATCGGACAGACTCGACCATAATGGGTTGGGTGGACATCGCGCACCTCAAAGCCTGCACGTTCGCGAGTCAAGCCACCGGGTCCCAATGCCGAGATACGACGTTTGTGGGTAACCTCTGAAAGCGGGTTAACCTGATCCATAAACTGCGAGAGCTGACTGGAACCAAAGAACTCTTTGATTGCAGCAGAAATTGGCTTCGCATTAATCAGCTCTTGTGGCATCAACCCCTCAGACTCGGCAATATTGAGACGCTCCTTAACGGCGCGTTCCACTCTTACTAAACCGATACGGAACTGGTTCTCAGCCATCTCCCCAACACTACGAATACGTCGGTTACCGAGGTTATCGATATCATCAACCAATCCATGACCATCTTTGATATTGATCAAGGTTTTCATAACATCAACAATATCTTCGTTAGAGAGTATCCCTTCACCCGTCAGCTCTTCTCTTGAAAGACGGCGGTTAAACTTCATCCTGCCAACGGCTGAGAGGTCATAACGATCCATTGTAAAGAACAGACTGTGAAATAGATTCTCTGCTGACTCCTGGGTAGGTGGCTCACCAGGACGCATCATGCGATAGATCTCAACCTGAGCCTCTAACTTGCTTCCTGTTGAATCATTTCTCAATGTATCGGAGATATAACCACCACGATCCAGCTCATTCACATAAAGTGTGTGAAACTCTGTAACACCAGCCTCAAGAATCTGCGCCAACAACTCCTCCGTTATTTCATCATTGGCTGCTGCGATCAACTCCCCCGTATCGGTATCGACCAGATCGTGGCCCAAGGTACGCCCAACCACAAATTCTGTAGGGGCATCCAGAGAGTTAACGTCTGCCTTCTCCATCTCGCGAATATGGCGTGCAGTAATGCGACGTCCTGACTCTACCAGAACCTTGCCATTTGCATGAATGTCAAAGTTGGCCATTTCTCCACGCAACCGCTCTGGAACCGCCTCATAACGAATACTCTCTTTGTTACAGGTAAAACGCTCCATCTCGAAAAAGGTGTTGAGAATCTCCTGCTCAGCAAAACCCAGAGCACGCAGCAGAATCGTAGCTGGAAGCTTTCTACGGCGGTCAATACGGACGTAAAGCAGATCCTTGTGATCAAATTCAAAATCAAGCCAAGAACCGCGATAAGGAATAACACGTGCTGAAAACAGCAACTTCCCGGAGGAGTGGGTCTTGCCTTTATCATGCTCAAAAAACACACCTGGAGAACGGTGGAGCTGCGAAACGATAACCCGCTCCGTTCCATTCACCACAAAAGTACCATTGTCGGTCATCAATGGAATATCTCCCATATAGACCTCTTGCTCTTTGATATCTTTTACAACCTTATTCTTGGAGTTCTTGTCATAGATCACCAAGCGCACTTTGACCCGTAGCGGTGCCGCATAGGTCATCCCACGCTGTTGGCACTCCTGCACATCAAATGCCGGGGTTCCCAAACGGTAGCTTACATACTCAAGAGCCGCACTGCCCGAGTAGGCCTCGATCGGGAAAATGGAGTTAAAAGCTGCCTGTAGACCTGTACTCTTACGATCTTCCATCACCACGCCATGTTGTAGGAAGTCACGGAATGAGTCGAGCTGGATGGCCAACAGATAAGGCACCTCCATCACATCGGGACGTTTACCAAAACTCTTGCGAATTCTCTTCTTTTCAGTAAAAGCGTATGCCATTGGAACCCTCTATCATCTAATAAAATGTTGCGAAACAGGCGAATCCTGTCCCACGAAAACTTGTCACACGCTGTTGCAACAGTCTAAAAATACCTGTCTCTAACAGCGCAAAAAGGCCGGCGGCCCTTAGGATATACCTAGGCCGCCAGCCAGATCGCATTCTTGCGATGCGACTGAAAAAGTCAGCTTACTTGACCTCAACAGATGCGCCAGCCTCTTCCAGCTGCGTCTTAAGAGCTTCAGCCTCGTCCTTAGAGACTGCCTCCTTAACAGGAGCCGGTGCAGACTCAACCAGAGCCTTCGCCTCTTTCAGACCCAGGCCTGTTGCAGCACGGACAGCCTTGATCACACCAACCTTGGCATCACCGAAACTAGTCAGAACAACGTCAAACTCAGTCTGCTCTTCTGCTGCACCGCCAGCGTCGCCAGCTGGAGCTGCCGCTACGGCTACTGCTGCAGCTGCTGATACGCCGAACTTCTCTTCCATATCAGAGATCAGCTCAACAACTTCCATAACACTCATATTGGAAATGGCTTCCAGGATATCGTCTTTTGTTACTGCCATTTTGAATTACTCCTAAAAATATAAAATTACTGTGTGTCTTAAATCATCATCTTTGACGACAATTTTCAGTTCATCCCACCATGCTGTTCACATGATGAACTCAATCGTTGTTACGCTGCCTCTTTCGCATCACGCACTGCGGCAACAGTACGAACCAGCTTCGCATGTGGCTCAGCCAGGGTACGAACCAACTTCTCGACTGGTGCCTTCATCACGCTCATCAACATAGAGATGGCCTGATCACGAGTCGGCAAGTTAGCAACAGCACCCAACTGGGAAGCATCTAACACGGTGTCACCCAAAGAGAGCGACTTGACAATCAATTTGTCATGCTCCTTTGCAAACGACTCCATGACGCGCGCTGCACCGCCTGGATCTTCTTGTGAGAAGCCCAGAATCATCGGCCCAACTAACGTCACATTCATGCATGCAAAACTACTCTCTTCGAAGGCGCGGCGTGCCAGGGAGTTTTTAACCACTCTGATTTGCACTCCGGCTTCACGAGACTTGATTCGCAGCTCGGTTAGCTCTTCCACGGTGAGTCCACGATACTCAGCCGCAACAACGGAGAGTGCAGTCGATGCGATTTCACTCACCTCTGCGACGACGGCTTTCTTCTGTTCAAGATTCAATGCCACGTACTTATCTCCTTACATCTAAGAGTGAGTTACCCCACCCTCATCGCGCAAAACGCGCCCAAGAGTTCACTACCCAATACAACTCAACAGCTCAGTAGCTCACTCACCCACGGCACAACAGCAATAATTCAATTATCTGTTCACACCGTCTGCGTCGGCGTTTGCAACCAGCAAACATTAAACCCTGACTTCAGGGCACCCACGGTCTTTGACGACTATTGGTCTTTAACAAACACCAACAGTGCAAAGTCTATTGACTGGATTATTTAACTTCCAGCGTACTCTGATCCAGAGCCAATCCAGGTCCCATCGTTGTAGAGACGGTCACCTTCTTCAGGTACACACCTTTGGCAGCACTTGGCTTCTTCTTATTCAGATCCAGCAACAGCGCCTGTAGATTACCGATCAACTGCTCTGGAGAGAAGTCAGCCTTACCCAGTGAACAATGAATAATACCGGCCTTGTCGGTACGGTAACGCACCTGACCAGATTTGGCATTTTTCACTGCACCAGCAACATCAGGAGAGACCGTACCTACCTTGGGGTTCGGCATCAGACCACGAGGCCCCAGAATCTGGCCTAGTCTGCCAACAACACCCATTGCATCCGGAGAGGCAATCACAACATCAAAGTTGAGATCTCCACCTTTAATGGTCTCCGCCAGATCATCCATGCCGACTATATCTGCACCCGCCTCTTTAGCTGCATCGGCATTGGCACCCTGTGTGAATACTGCAACACGTACTGTTTTACCGGTACCGTTTGGCAAAACTGTAGAGCCACGTACTACCTGGTCAGATTTACGAGGATCAACACCCAGATTGATACTCACATCGACAGACTCACCAAATTTCACCTTAGATAGCTCACTCAGAAGCGCAAACGCCTCAGCAGGATCATACTGCTTACCAAGCTCTACTTTTTCGGCAATTGCCTTTGCCCGTTTTGTCATTTTTGCCATCTCTTAATCCTCCACGTTCAGGCCCATGCTACGCGCACTGCCTGCAATGATACGAACCGCTGCATCCATATCGTTGGCATTGAGATCAGCCATTTTGGTGGTCGCAATCTCTTCGAGTTGCGCACGGCTAACAGTCCCCACCTTAACCAGATTAGGTTCAGCACTACCTGATTTAATGCCTGCAGCCTTCTTCAACAGAATGGAGGCTGGAGGGGTCTTGGTAATATAAGTAAAGCTGCGATCATTATAAACAGTGATCACAACGGGGATTGGCATCCCCTTTTCCATACTCTGCGTAGCCGCATTAAACGCCTTACAGAACTCCATGATATTCACACCGTGCTGCCCCAAAGCCGGGCCGACAGGTGGACTTGGGTTAGCCTCGCCTGCAGATACCTGCAGCTTGATGTAGGCTTGAATCTTCTTTGCCATGATTTTACTCCTGAATGGGTTCAAGCACTGCTGTAATCCTGCGACCAGCCAGCTCCCCGTTGCACCAAAACAGCATCTTTGGCATAAGATGCTGCTCTATTTAATTCTATCGATTACTTAACCTTTGGATACCTGACCGAAGTCTAGTTCTACCGGGGTAGAACGTCCAAACACCTGTACTGATACCGTCAGCTTGTTCTTTTCGTAGTTAACCTCTTCGACCACGCCATTAAAGTCCGCAAAAGGGCCATCAATAACACGCACCATTTCGCCTACCTCATAAAGTACCTTGGGACGTGGCTTCTCGATACCATCCTGAATGCGCTGCAGAATATTCTCTGCCTCTTTATCACTGATCGGTGCAGGACGATCAACTGTACCACCAATGAAACCCATTACTTTGGGCACATCCTTCACCAGGTGCCAGGCGCGATCCTCCATCTCCATCTGTACCAGAACATAGCCAGGGAAGAATTTACGTTCACTCTTGCGCTTCTTGCCATCAGGGCGCATTTCAACAACCTCTTCACAAGGCACCAGAATCTCGCCAAAAGAATCTTCCATTCCTTCACGCTCAATTCGCTCCTGCAGAGATCGTGCTGCCTGATGCTCAAAACCTGAGTAGGCGTGCACTACATACCATCGCTTAGCCATGACCTATTGCGCTCCTGTAAACAGCCTGACTGCCCAGACCAACCCCATATCAAGCAACCACAACAGGATGCCTACAATTACCACCATCACCACCACCATCAAGGTAGTTTGTGTGGTCTCCTTGCGTGTTGGCCAGACCACCTTGCGTGCTTCTGCTCTGGCTCCCACCACAAAGGCCCAACCTTCACGGCCCGTCTCTGTCTGCAGGGCAATTGCGGCACTAATTCCCACAAGAACCAACAAACCCAGAGTACGCATCAGAGCGGAATACTCCGCAAACAGATAGAACGCCACCATTCCCGTCATCAGCACGAGAAATGCAATCGTCAATTTTATTTTATCTGCCATCTAGCTCTCTGCTATTTTATTTTTAGAAGTCACTCATGTGACCCTTGTTCCGTAATAAATGGCAGGCCAGGAGGGAATCGAACCCCCAACCTGCGGTTTTGGAGACCGCTGCTCTGCCAGTTGAGCTACTAGCCTATTACTTGGAACCTCAAAACGGAGGCGTGATCTGTAGAAACAGATCACGCCTCAGCTACTTACCTGCTTTATTAAATTACCTTAGGATAACCTCAAGTATACTTGAAGGGTTATTCGATAATCTTGGAAACAACACCAGAACCTACAGTTCGGCCACCCTCTCGGATCGCAAAACGCAGCCCCTCGTCCATTGCAATCGGGTTGATCAGGGTGCCAAGAATCTTCAGATTATCTCCTGGCATTGCCATCTC
>DUYW01000059.1 GCA_013349825.1 Gammaproteobacteria bacterium
TGCTCATGCCTTTAGTTGGATGAATTGAGATCAGTTCCGGCTTTCCCTCGGTAAGCGTTCCGGTCTTGTCAAAGACCACCGTTGTGACATCTCCTGCCTGCTGTAATGCCTCTCCGTTGCGTATCAAAATCCCCATTCCTGCTGCCCGCCCTACGGCGACCATAATGGACATCGGTGTTGCCAACCCCAGCGCACAAGGGCAGGCAATCACCAATACTGTCATTGCCGCTACAATTGCGTAGCTGAGTTGGGGTGCCGGCCCCATAAGATACCAAACCAGAAAGCTGATGAATGCAATCACTACAACAACAGGCACAAAGATTGCTGCAACACGATCCACCAGTCGGCCAATTTCTGGCTTACTGCTCTGAGCTTTGCGCACCATCTCTATGATACGGGCGAGAACGGTCTCTTGCCCAATACTTGTTGATCGCATCAGAAAACTACCCTGTCCATTGATGGTTCCCCCAACTACCGTTGAACCTGCCTCTTTGGAGAGCGGCATCGGTTCACCGGTCAGCATCGACTCATCCACATAGGACTCTCCCTCTAGTAAGACACCATCGAGCGGAATACGCTCTCCTGGTCGCACTCGCAGGGTTTCATCCAGTCCTATCTGATCCAGTGGAAGGTCCATCTCTTGACCATTGCGAATCACACAAGCCTGATCAGGCTGTAGGTCAATCAGCTTTTTAATCGCTGCACTGCTCTTTCCTCGGGCTCTCATCTCCAGAGCAGAACCAAGTGAGACCAACGCTACAATAATTACGGCTGCCTCAAAATAGAGGTGACGGGCCAGTGTCGGCACCCATTCCGGGAAGAACACGACTATGCTGGAGTAGATCCAGGCGGTACCGGTTCCCAGCGCAATCAACGTATCCATATTACCTCTACGGTTACGTAACGCACTCCATGCACCACGGTAGAAGTGTCCACCCACAACCGCAAGTACCAACAAAGTCACCAGACTGATACCAGCCCATACCTCTTGCCCCTGTTCAATGGATGGAAGCCACCCCCCCATCGAAGACACAAATAGTATCGCTCCGATCCCACCCGCGACCGACGCCTGCCACAATTTCTGTTGATAAGCTTTTATCTCTAGCTCATCCTTATGACGCTCATCGGCCAGAGTAACCATCAAAGCTGCATTAAAACCAGCCGCCTGAACCGCGCTGATCAGTGTATCGCCCTCTACATCACCCTCAATAACCGCAATGCGCTCTCCAAGGTTGACCGTCGCGCTCGACACACCCAAAACCTGCTGTAGCGCCACTTCAACGGCAGAGACACAGCCTGCACAGCTCATTCCTAGTATCGAGAGTCGAGTTTTTTGCATGATAATGTTATCCGTTGCGCTCTATCCAGTTCTGATAGATCTCATCTGACCAGTGGGTCTGTATCCACGCCAGAATAGAACGGATCTCCTGCTCCTGTAAAACAGCCTCAAAGGGTGGCATCTGCCCACCCAATGGAATACCGCCTGTCTTCACTGTTTTGACTAAAAGCGACATCGGATGGTGCCAGGCGTGAGCTGTACCGTTAAGTGGCGGCGGGGGGTATTTTCCATTCTCATCTGCCTCTCTCCAATTTGGAGTTGCTGCCGACTCTGGGCCATGACAACTGGCACAATGCGTCTGATAGAGAGGTTCCCCTTGGGCTACCTGCTGTTCACTGTACCAGCGCCCAGCTATTGCCTCCTCTACAGGTCCATCATTAGAAGTGGATTGCATAACGACCACTCCAATTATAATGACCATAAGAAGAGTGAGACCTAATACCGTTTTACTCATGATTTAACTTCCATTAGTAGAGTTTATTTGCCTGTTGCAACCAACGCACATAGGAGATAATTTTGCTGACATCACGCTGTTGAATACCCGCTACAGGGGGCATATCTCCAAACTTCCAATGGTGAGCTTTAACACCTTTCATTGCTGCACTATAAAACGCACCATCCCCATGATGTGATGGCTTGTAGAAGTCATGAATCAAAGGGGGCCCTTTGTCCGTGCCTTTTGCCCACTCTCCATGACATACAGAGCAGTTCTTTTTGAACAATCTTACCCCTACGGCCTCTTTAAACGGAACCCGAACCCCGGTATCCGTCACTGCCGCCTGAGTCGTCGACATCACAAATACCCCAACCATTACCACAAAACTAATTACTATTTTTATCATCACTCTATTCCTTGATTGATCACTTATTGAATACCTGCCAGTTGTTGGTTTTTTCGCACATAGAGCACAATGTCACTCACTTGCCCTGGGGTCAGACCTGTGAGCATTGGCATATCACCAAATTGCCAATGGTGCTGTTTCACACCATTTTTTACGGCATGATAGAACGACAAATCGGCATGGTGTGCAGGTGCATACGTTGCATCAATCAGTGGTGGCCCTTCACTGCTGCCATTCAGACTTACACCATGACAACGGGCACACACCTCCTGGTAACGACTCTGACCCAGGGCGATATCTGGCTGATACCCCACTGCAGGCAGAAAGTTACGCGCACGAACCTGAACAGGATCAAACCACTCATCCACATTCAGGGCGAGTACAACCCCAGACAGCGCCACAATCCCAATAACCAAAACTCGAGCAATCATGGCACGATCCGTTATGGCTTCACTTCTATCGTAATTATCGGTGAAACCAAATTCTCAAACGGAGCATGCTCTTCATCTGCCACTACCAACTGAAGGATATGCCGACCTGGAGTTAGTGCTAACACTGTGTCCATCTCACCTGCTGTAAATAGTAGGTGCTGTGCGGATGGCTGCATCGGCTCATCTATTGTCGGGTCGATCACTTGATCAATAGCCAAATGAAAGTGGCCAGCATTATGTTTATCGACCCCTGCAGGTGCAATCTTGACCCCATATGCCTTGAAGTTAACCGGTACCGGACTGCTGACTACGGCGTAGTTTTGTGGTGAGGCAATCTCAACACGCTGTCCTCGATCATAGTCCCCATGCGCAAATGCTGTTCCACTCAAGAGCACCCCACTTAACAATATTCCGCTTAACCGTGGTGCACTCATAATCTTCACTATCTTCATCTATTGATTCCTTATTCTCTGCCTACCCTGCAGGACAACCCTTACAGGGCACACAAACTTCGATATTATTATTTGCGCTGTGAAGCAGTCAGCTCTTTCAGAGAAGCATCGATACTGGTCAACAACCCTTCCATTCTGGCCATATGAGCCTGCTTAGTGCTCATCATCTGATGCATCATTTGTGGATTCATTGCTTGCCCATTCTGCCTACCCATCATATTTGACATCATCTGTCCGTTCTGACCTCTCATCATGTTTGGCATCATCTGTCCATTCTGGCCTCCCATCATGTTTGGCATCATCTGTCCATTCTGGCCTCCCATCATGTTTGGCATCATTTGACGGTTCATCATTGGCATACCCTGATTACCCCCCATCTGTCGCATCATTTGAGGATTCATCATCGGCATCCCCTGATTACCACTCATCTGTTGTGATTGTCCGACTATTGCACCCGGCACCATTGGTGTTGCAGCTTGTGTGGTGTTAGCAGTTGATTCAGCTTCATGACCATGCCCTTCATCTGCCAAGACAGGCAGAGACAATACCAGTGCTGCAGTAGTAGCCATCATTTTTTGTGAAAGTTTCATGTTTCGTTCCTTGTGTAAGTATGAAAATAATTTTGAGTTAAGGTGATACCTTGCAAGATCTGGATACATCTCATAATCAAGCATCGGTAAATGATTAACTCTGACTTTGATATTACGGCCCTTATGTAAGCCCAGTTTGTCTGAGATCCCCTTTTTTGTAATAAAATGTAATTGATCGGTAATCAGTTGTGGCTGTCGATATGAGGCACTGCATCCTGATCATTCTGGACATGAGTATGTCCCCCTTCACCAACCAACCCTTGGTAGTACTCAGGGCGCATTCCCTCAACCACATCCAAAAACGCCACCAGCTCCCATAACTGTTCATCTGTATGGAACTCACCCCATGCGGGCATCCCGGTCATCTTGAATCCATGCTTGATTGCCCAGAATGTTTCAGCCGGATCATGTTTGTCGTACTTATCATGCTTCTCCCTCTGTTGGTGAAATACCGGGGGTTGAGGATAGAGCCCCTGATTAAGCTCTGTGGGCTCCATTCCTGGTGCCAAATGACATTGCGCACACATTGCGGCATAGTTCTTTGCACCATTTGAGACCATCTGCAGGTCACCCAATGGGGGATCTTGAATATCTTTAGATCGAACTTCAACTGATCGCTCTCGAACCAATTCCAGCAAACTAGTGGTGATATCCCAATGTCTGTCTGTAGCAGAAACATTAAATGCTCCTGACAAGATAAATGCCACGCCACCAGCAATACCAAGGCCCGCCATACCTATTACCGTCTTTATACCCATTGGGTCACCTCCAAAAATTGTTAGAACCAGATACGAATGCCTACAACAAATTGGGTATCTTCCACTGTTTCACCTTCAGCCCTTGCATAATCTGCGGTCTGCCCAACTTTCTTGTTCCAGTTGACCCCAATGTATGGAGCAAACTCACGTCTCATCTCATAGCTCAAACGTAAACCTAGCTCCAGATCAGAGATGCCTGACCCTATTCCAACCACCTCATCGTCTCTGGAATAAAGATTTATCCCTGCCTCGGGCGAAAGAACCAACTGCTGCGTCAACATATATTCATATTCAGCACTTCCCCGCATTCCGATCTGGCCACTCTTTCCAAAATAGAGCGCACTATTAATATCAAACTGATAAGGTGCCAACCCTTGAATGCCGACAGCCAGATAATTGCGATCCGGTTCAGGCTTAGTGTTGTGCCTCCACCCCACCTGAACATCCCAGAACGGTGCCACTGCATGACTGTATAAAAGCTGCACCTCTGCCTCTTCTGTATTGCCATTCACCCGTTCCACATCAGTCTTTATCCATAATTTATCCAGGTCATAACCTACCCAGGCATCTGCCTCCAATACCATCGGATCACTTCCATCAGCATTACGGGTCTCCAACTTATCAATCATCACCTTGTACAATAATGGATCATCTGCACCGCCAGCCATTGCTGAAACCGTAAACCCCAATGCCACAGTAGTCGCTACTATTTGTTTAATCATCTTGTCTCTCCTTAACTAACCACTACCGTGCGGAACATTCCCAGCATGTGATACAACAGGTGGCAGTGGTAGGCCCAGCCCCCTTCAGCATCGACAGTGACCCTGTAACTAATACGAGAACCTGGCTGCACCACTACGGTATGTTTGCGTGGCAGATAGTTGTTGTCCCCCGTCTCCAGATCACTCCACATTCCATGCAAGTGCATTGGGTGATTCATCATGGTGTCATTCACCAAAGTGATTCTTAAACGCTCTCCCAGCTTCCACTGCAAAGGCTCTGCATCACTATGCTTCACCCCGTTAATCGACCACATATAGCGTCCCATATTCCCTGTAAGGTGCAGCTCGATTTCACGATCCGGCTCTCGATGATCGTAGGTAGATCGTAAATTACGCAGATCTGCATAGGTCAGCACTCGCCTACCGTTATCACGCAATCCCACTCCAGGATCATCTAAACGGTACTGCGGTAAATCAGCTCTCATATCAACATGAGGGCCATATTCTGTATCTGCATGCTTCACTGGCACTGCAGTAAAGTCTGAGGGGTTAGGCGGGATCTGCTGCTGGTCATGATTCATATGCTGCATTGCTGACATCTGGTGCTGACTATGATCCATACCCTGCATCGCTGACATCTGGTGCTGACTGTGATCCATACCCTGCATCGCTGGCATCTGGTGCTGACTGTGATCCATACCCTGCATCGCTGGCATCTGGTGCTGACTGTGATCCATACCACCCATCATTTCACCACTTGGCATCTGATGCATTTCATGGCTCATCTCATGTGCTCCATGGTTCATACCCATATCATCATGTGTCAAATTTGGAACTGCATCCATCTCCGGAATTTCACCTCTCATATTGAGGTCTGGTGTTAGCGTACCCCTGGCATAGCCTGAACGCGCAATATCCTGAGCAAAGATCGTATATGCTTGCTCATCACTAGGCTCAACGATCACATCAAATGTCTCCGCCACACCAATTCTGAACTCATCCACCGATACGGGTTCAATATGCTGCCCATCAGCAGAGACAACGGTCATATTCAACCCTGGAATACGCACATCAAAGAAGGTCATCGCTGATCCATTAATAAACCGAAGCCGAATTTTCTCTCCCTTCTTAAACAACCCAGTCCAACCATCCGTGGGAGTCTGACCATTGGTCAGAAAGGTGTAGGTATAGCCTGTAACATCAGAGAGATCACGCTGGCTCATTCGCATCTGATTCCACATCTGACGATCACGCCATGTAGCCTCCAGACCTTTTTCATTAATGTCTCTCATTAGATCAGCATGTGTACGCTCATTGAAATTGTAGTAATGACTTAACTTCTTCAATTTTGCATAAACCCCCGTAGGGTCTTCATCCGTCCAATCAGAGAACATCACTACGTAATCACGGTCATAATCGAATGGTTCAGGCTCTTTGGGATCGATAATGATGGGGCCATACAGGCCTGTCTGCTCCTGAAACCCTGAATGGCTGTGATACCAGTATGTACCACTCTGCACAATGGGGAATTGATAGGTAAAGCTCTCACCTGAACGGATACCTTTGAAGCCAGTTGCAATGCCTGGAACACCATCCATGGCACTGGGGAGAATAAGGCCATGCCAATGTATGGAGCTGGTTTCATCCAGTTGGTTGTGCACATTAATCGTTACCGTATCTCCTTCTTTCCAATGCAAAATCGGAGCTGGCAGTGAACCATTAACGGTTGTAGCGATCCTGGGAGCCCCAGTAAAGTTCACCGCCTGCTCACCAATGGTTAAATTAAATTGGGTTCCAGACAAAATATCTGGTTGCTGTTGTTGTATCGCGGCTGCAAACACTGATTTAGAGGCAATGCCAAATGAAGCCACTGCTCCACCCATAGCCAGCCCTTGAACAAATTGCCGACGGCTTAACAACATACCGTTATCTTGCAGTAGCTCCGCTGCAACTTCTTCTGATGTACGGTGTTTCATAAAACGCTGAATACTCCTGTGTAAATCGCTAATAAAAGGGCCCGTAACGTGGGCAATCCGAACCGATTTACTCAACATAGGGAGGAGGCTGTTGAGAGGAGTGGTAGGTCAAACCACTTGATCACGGGATTTACTATAAGGGGAGAATGTAAGCTGAATATGTCTGAAAAGAGCTGTTTTGTAATGATTTGTAATTGATAATCACTTACTTTTTGATGGGCATATCGGCATATCAATCATGCCAGTATGAGAATCACCCACCCAGTCGGAGCAGTGGTTTTTGCATGCAGGATCATCATGAACAATCTGATTGAGTTCAATTCATCCACTGAAGTCGTGGTGTGCTCTATCTCAGCCCCAAAAAACTACATACATCGCATATGTGCCGGCCCCTGACATGATTTGATCCGTTCTCCCCACAGGCTTTTCATATAGGCCACCAGATCCTCTGCATCTTTTTGGGTAACCCCCAGCTTGCCCCACGCCTCCATTCGGCTTTGGCGTGGTGACCCCTCCAGTATGGTTTTAATCAATGCCTCATCGGTATGGTGCCAGGCATGGGCAGACTCATTCAGCGCTGGCGCCATAATGTAATCACGATTGGTCAGCGCCTCAATGGTGTAGGTCTCACCCACCCCGTTGATCCCGTGACAACTTTGGCACTTCTCAACATAGAGTTTCTGACCACGCATCTCTTGCTCTGAGGTCACTTTGGGTAATCTATCCTTCCTGCTCCAGCTCTTCCCCCCGTCTTTAGACAGTATCACTTTTCCAAACTGATTCTGGGCCACCCACTCTCCAGCGGGAGTAGCGAATAGATCCACAACCACTTGAGCACCCATCTGATTATTGATCAGTGACCATTGAGAGGTATCAGGGTGTACCTTATGCAGCCCTTTCCCTACAATGAAAGCATAGGTCTCTCCATTCCTGAGTGTTGTGATCATCGTTACGGGCAGTGGCATCGGGTAGGATCGTCTCCACTGTTTGCCACCATCACTGCTCACAAACAGCCCTTGATCCGTAGCTGCATACTGCGCTCCCGAGGCGTGCTCTACAATCTTCTTCTGTTCCGGTAGTTGTTGTAGCGAGAATATTTCCGTCATATCCACAGGCTTTTGATGATCTGCATAAACCTGGGGCTCCACCAATGTGTACCCAATTAAACCCACTGCAACAACAGCGGCAAAACCCCACATCATGACACTCTTTAACTTCGATTGACTACTATCCATCTTCTCTGAACTCCCAATAATATTCATAAACATCAACATCTACTAAACCGTTTCGATCTCCGACATCCGCTGTCGACGAATCTGTAAAATAAGTATCACGCCACCCGCTACCAGTAACAACAGTGGAAGCGCCCACAGCAGCCAGGTACGCGGAGATACCTGAGGACGGTAGAGGGCAAAATCACCATAGCGTGCCACAAACCAGCTTCGTATCTCACTGTCTGACTTCCCCTGTAACAGCATCTGGTAGACCTTGAGTCGATGGTCTCTGGCGATCGATGCATTGGATCCGGCAATACTGGTGTTCTGGCATTTTACGCAGCGGATCTCCTCAATCAGTCGCTTATAGCGATCCTCCTGGGCCTGGATCTCAAATTTGAAACCATCAATAGGCGCAGACCAAGAGAGGGGGGATGCCGTCAAAAAGAGGAGTAATAACAGCCCCCTTGATATAGAGATCACAGACATCTTCCATCTCCCGACTTCATCTTGCGAACCACAGCAAGAATGTTGGCCACATTGTGTTTAACCTCCAGACGATTATCTGGGTCAGGATTTTCCAGGTCATTCAATGCACCTGTCAGGCGATCACAAATTCGCCCATCGACATCGATAATGAAAGTCTCGGGTGCCCCTGTAACCCCCCACTCAAGACCGGCTACATTATCTCCATCATCTCCTGTCTTGCCATAAGGATTCCCCAGCCTCTCCAGCCACTGAAGTGCAGCTACACGACTGCCTCCAGACTCCTCGCGATCTTTCCAGTTGATACTGTTGATGGGAACCTCCCCGGTTGCTGCCAAGCGCATCAATACATCATGTTCGGCACGACAGGCAGGGCACCAGGTGGCCCATATATTGAGCAGACTGACCTGACCATTGAGGTCAGAGCGAGAGAACCTATGCGCCGGTTCAAGCAATCCCGGCAGGTCAAACTCCGGTGATAACTGCCCGATCATTGGAGAGTCATCCCCCTCCAGCCCCGGCTTCAGCTTGAGGCCGATAAACAGGAGCACAAACAGCAGTACCATAAGGGTTGCCGGCAGAATTACCCGTGAACGTGATGCCATATTTACTCCTTATGCTCTGGCAGATGCAAGAGTGCTTTGGATGAAGAAGAGTTGTTCTTGCGCAAGGCGCGGAACCCCCGGATCAACAGTGGAACGATAGTGATTCCGCCAAGCAACAGAAATATCGCAGTGGCCGAGGTCAGGCTATCCATTCCCAGATAACCACCATAATGTGCCAATAGAAAACTGACAGGGATCAGTCCAACGAGGGTTGCAACAACAAATCTCACTGTTGTGATAGGCGTAAGTCCAGCACCATAGCTGACCAGATCAAAAGAGAGGAAGGGGATCAAGCGTGAGACCAGCACCATCCCTGTAAGTGCATTCTGTGATCCCAACCATCCCAATCTCACCCTATCTCCAAGATATCTGTTAAGGGTCTCATACCCCAACCATCTCGAAATTGAGAAGGCAACCAGGGCTCCGAGCGTTGCTCCCATAATGATATAGAGGGTTCCCCATAGATGCCCATAGATCGCACCTGCAACCAAGGCAATAGGCGCACTCGGGATCGGATTGATCACAATTGCTACAGCCATCAATACAATAATTGCAGCAGGCCCACAGTAACCAAGATCCAGCAGGGCGATTTTCAGTCTATTCGGGTTTGTTAGCAGATCCAGAGCCCCATACTCATCCAGCAAGATATAGGTATAGACCATGGAGAGTGCAATAAAAAAGAACCATAGAAAGTTACGGAGTAGATCCGTCTTTGTCATTATCATGGCAGCACAATACACCTTCAATGTAACAGCAGATTGTCTGAAATCTATCTTTTTGTAAGCCAATGTAACAGGGAGTCCTCCACTTACATTCGCTTACAAAAAAGGTTAGTAATTTTAAAATGAGTGTCTATGATCAACTCATGAACAAAATTCAGAACGCATGGCAGGTAAAACGGAAATTCAGGGTAACTGATGCTCCCGTGCAGATTAGTGTATTAGCTGGTGTAGATGACGTTAGCTGGAACCGGAAAGGCAACCGAGTCATCGTCATTTATGACATCCGTACCACTGATTATGAGACGGTTCTGCAGCAACTTTTTGATGCGGGCGTAATTGTTAAACAAGGTTTATGGTTTAGATGGCTCGGAAAGATGCACCAGTCCACAGACTTAATTGGCAGGGAAAATGCCTCAGCACGGCCAGCACCCTGCTGTAACAAACCCCCAAAATAAGGAGAATAACTATGGAGACCATGATGGTTGGTGGCGGATTTGGAGGACTTTTCTGGATTATTATTCTGGGGCTGGTAATCTGGCTAGTTGTTGATCGGCGACCTTTAGTCGGTGGCCCTTCTCACAGTTCACAGAAAAGTGCTCTGGACACCCTTGATCAAGCTTACGCCAGTGGATCGCTGGATCGAGAGACCTATCTTCAGAAGAAAAATGACCTCAGTGGTTAAGGAACCTCTGAATAAGTCATGTGTAAATGCCTAACACCCACAGAGCCAGGGACTAACGTGGTAGCTCAAGGCGTGCGGAGACGCCACCTTGAGGGGCATTCTCTATTCTAAGTTCTCCACCATGCGCATGAGCCACATTGCGCGCAATACTCAACCCCAATCCGGTACCACCGGACTCTCTGCTTCTGGAATGCTCTATCCGATAGAAGGGGTCAAAGATCTTCTCCAGCTCCGACTCCGGTATTGGATCACCTTCATTATGAACCGTGACACACACAGACTGCTCTGATTCATTCAGCTTGACACCCACTTCTCCACTCCCATAGTGGGATGCGTTCTCCAACAGGTTGGTGAGGCAGCGTTTAAGTGAAACCAGTTGAGCATTCACAGGCATCGATAATTCACCTTGGATTTCAAACAGAATTCCCAACGGGTGGAGATCTTCTTGCAGACTCTCAAGCAGCGCCTCTAGGTCAATTTTCTGTCGTAACTCAGGCCTCTCTGTCCCTCTCATGAAATCGAGAGTCGCACCCACCATCTCTTCCATATGGCTGAGATCATTTTCTATCTCTCCCCGCAACTGTTGATCTTCCAGCAACTCAGTACGCAGACGCAGGCGTGTAATCGGGGTCTTCAAATCATGTGAGACCGCTGACAGTATTCGCGCCCGATCACCAATATAACGACTGAGACGCTGCTGCATGGTATTGAATGCCAGTGCAGCCTGCCTCACTTCAGTTGGCCCTTCTACCCCCAGTGGTGGATGATGTATATCACGCCCCAGAGCCTCGGCGGCACTGGAGAGCGTTGAGAGCGGGCGAGTAACCCAGCGTACCGCGATCCAGGTCAGTAACAGTACTGCGGCCATCAACAGTAGTAATGCAGCCACCATACGGGTGGGCCATGCAAAGATTTTCTTAGGCATAAAGTAGTGAAAGTCGACCCAAACCCCATCATTGAGCCGTATCTGTACATGGAAAGATTTCACACTCAGGCGCTCTCCCATCTTCTGCTGCATCTGTTGATGCATCTCTCTCATCTCTGGTGGCGGGTGCATTGCCCCCAAGTCATGAACCATACGCTCAGACTCCACCACCTCTACATAAGCTTCATATCCGGTCGGAAGCCGTCTTTGCAGATACTCCCGAAACAGTCGATCCAACTGCTCATTGGGGACGTCTCCATGCACTAATGAATGTTCACCCTCCTCTTTTGAGCTGTAAAGAACGATTTCCAATGGATACCCACTGAGGGCATCCACTATGCTCTGACGCAACACTGGCTCTACGGAATCCAATAGTTCAACAATCGAGCTGATCTTCTCTGCGCTCTCTGCTCCCATGGTCTGGTGCAACACACTATCTCGGTCATAGAGGTGAACCAGTGCGCTTAACAGTTGTGGCACCATCAACCCTACAAGAAGAATAGCTAACAGGCGGCCATACAAAGAGGACGGAAGAATCTTCACCCATTCCCCACGAAGGTAACTTCTGGAGAGAAGAGATAACCCTCTCCACGCACGGTATGGAGCATTTGGGGACTCTTTGGATGTTCTTGAAGTCGCTTACGAATCCGGCCCACTAATACATCTACACTCCGGTCAAAGGGGTTGGAATCCCGTCCCTGCGAAAATTCCAGCAGTTGATCACGGCTTAATACACGCCCACTACGCTCTACAAATACACGCAGAAGCCGGAATTCTCCGCCACTCAGTGGAATAACGACCCCATCAGGAGAGGTCAGGTGACGTTGCTGAAGGTCTAATGACCAGTCAAGGAAGCATGCTTGTGCACTATTAGGGGGCTCTGATGATTGTGGCAATGCCTTGGTTCTGCGCAACACACTTTTGATTCTAGCTAATAGTTCTCTGGGGTTGAATGGTTTGGGAATGTAATCATCGGCCCCCATCTCCAACCCCAAAATACGGTCTGTCTCTTCACCCATTGCTGTCAGCATGACAACAGGGGTATTGGAGTCGGTACGCAGCCTTCTCAGCAGGGAGAGCCCATCCTCCCCTGGCATCATCAGGTCGAGTACAATCAGATCAAAGGGCATCTTCTCCAGAGCCTCAAACATCTGCACACCATCGGCAGCAAGCTCAACCCGAAACTCTGCCTTATGCAAGTACTCTTTTAATAGACGACGAATCTCTGCATCATCATCCACTACCAATAGCCGAACCTGGTTCATAGATAGAGCACCTATTCCTGAATGGGGTACCCCAGTTCAGTCAATTTCTCTGCAACCTGCGGAAAGGCAGCTTCATCCAGATCTAGGGTGACCGTTTTCTCATCCACATTGACTGAGGCCTGGTTCACACCTGCGATCTCAGGAAGGTTAGTTTCGATGGTGCTGGCACATCCCCCACACATCACATTGGCTACCGTTACTTTTTTTTGCATTACATCACCTTTTTAAATTGCTTCTATTTAAGAGTTATTATCTGTTATGTAACCACAAACTGCCCCATCATCCCTTGATCTTCATGTTCCAGAATATGGCAATGATACATATAGGGGTTTACCGCATCACGATATTCAGGAAAATGGATCATCAGGTGAACAGTCTCATTGGGATGCACCAGAACGGTGTCTTTAAAACCCAGCTCATGACTCTTGATCCTGCCTCTACGTTTAATGATCTTGAATTGAACATTATGAATATGGAATGGGTGCGGCATCATGGTGAGATTCTTAATTTTCCAGACCTCCACACTTCCAGCCTTCACAACTTCATCAATGCGATTCATATCCATCGCCTTTCCATTAATGGAAAATTGATCCTGTGTCATAAATCTGGCTGGGTTCATCATCATTTGCAGTGAGAACGAGCGTTCTGCCTGAATGGGTATATCTCTATACATCGAGTGTGAGACCAGTTGTGAGGGAAGAGTAACAGGACCGTTCACTACCTTACGGGCATCAATTTGGAAAATATCAAACTCCTGTTCCTCCCCCATCATTCTGTTCATCATCGACATCTCTCGCTGCGGAAAGCGTAGATCATGAGGCCGCTGTCGTAAAACTGGCATGGTTCCATCCGAAAGATCCACCAATATCTCAACCCGTTCTGCGGGTGCCAGTCTGATAGAACGTACCTCAATGGCTTGCTCTAATAGCCCCCCGTCACTCCCAATCACAGAGAACGAACGTTGGTCATTAAATTCCAGTTGATAGGTTCTTGCATTAGACCCATTCAGCAATCTGAATCGGATCAGCGCTGTTTCAACCTTCAATAGAGGGTTGATCACACCATTTACCAGCAGGGTATCTCCTCTCTTCCCCATCATTCGATCACGCATGGTTGTCAGATATTGGAGTGAACCATCCGCATTAAAGTCCCTATCCTGAATAATGACTGGAAAGTCATCCACTCCATAGGTTGAGGGTAAATTCAGGTTTTGACTCTCCTCATCGTCAATAATAAACATGCCCGCCAATCCATGATAGACCTGAGCACCCGTCTGATGTAACTGGTGAGAGTGATACCATAATGTCGCTGCCGGTTGATCAATTTTGTAGTCACTCTCCCATTGCCCCAGTGGGGCAATAGATTGATGTGGACCACCATCTTCCTTTGCTGGTAGCTTCATTCCATGCCAATGCAGTGTCGTTTCTTTTGAGAGTTGATTAACCACTTTAAAGTGAACATGATCATCACGATTTGCTCGAAGTGTTACACCAAGAAATGGTTGATTGATTCCCAGGGTGACGGTTTGTAAGCCAGGGATAATCTCACTCAGCCCTGACTGAATCTGAAGATCAAAGTAGAGGTGTTTCCCTTCTCTTCTGCCCACCTCTAACGGTGGTACTTTGAACGGGTTGTAAAAGCGTGGTCGCACAGCGGCATGAACCATCGATACTGGTAGCATACCTACCAATAGTGCAGTCTGAAGGAGTCGTCTTCTTGAAATCATGAAATGAGCCTTTGCCAGTTTAATGTATCCATTACTCAAACAGGAAGATTACACCTCAAATGTAAATGGAGTATGTCAGCAGGTGCTCTTTTTGTAATCGAATGTAACAGAATACAGTTGCTCTATCCTCAAGCTAAACCGATGGCTTAACACTTAAGGAAGCTCTGTGAGGTGCCCCCCAATCGTTGGACAGAAATAGGGGGAAGTTAAGACAATTATTCATGCGGTTTTTCAGTGAAAAATTGATTCCATAAAATATAGTTGT
>DUYW01000060.1 GCA_013349825.1 Gammaproteobacteria bacterium
CGTCANGGTGTTACTGCAGACCGGCTGTGTCCAGAATACGGCCTTCAGGACAGAAGCAGATGAGATATTGATCAAGGGTGCAGAATTAGAAATACCGTACGACATCGCCTTTATCGAATTCGATGATCAGGGGCAGTACCAGAATCCGTCTCAGAGAGATTTGGTGCTGGAGCAACTGGCTGAGATCTCTGATTCGAGCGATACAATTGTGGTGACCTATGTGCATGGGTGGACTCATAACGCCAAACAGGGGGACTGTGATGTGGCAGAATTTCTGGGACTGCTCCAACAGCTGGGGGATATAGAGCAGTTCAAAGAGAATGGCAGAAAGGTTCTGGGAATCTATATTGGCTGGCGGGGTAGCGCCATCGACTCGGATCTGCTGGAATGGACCACGTTTCTGGATCGAAAAAATGCCGCACTGAGAGCCGCGACCAGTGATGTGGTGGAACTCTTTTCTGCCCTGCACCACTGGCGTGACCGCAAATGGAAGGAGTATAGCTGGATCAAGAAGAACCCGAGCCGTCTGATTATGGTGGGGCACAGTTTGGGGGCGAGTCTGGTCTATAGCGCAATCTATCAGGTGATGATCGATAATTTCAGAGAGGCACAGACCCTGTCCGGGAGTGGAATCGTAGACCAGAACCATATTGTTCAGGGTTTTGGTGATCTGGTGGTGTTGGTCAATCCGGCCCTGGAAGCGGCCAGTGTTCAAACCCTCTGGAGGATGCAGCATGAGGTGATTCGTGCAGCGGATCAGAACCGGAAAAAGGGGGTAGTCGGGTTTTCAATACGGCAACAGCCGGAGCTGGTGGTGCTGGGGTCTGAATCGGACTATGCGACTAAAATTGCATTTGCCGTGAGCCAGTCGGTTGGTAGCGTATTTGAGACTTATCGCTACAACCATGAACGTAATGATCTTGATGGAGCAGTCAATTTTCCCCCCGAAGAGCAGTTTCAGGCCGATACCACGGCGATTGGTCACTATCGTCCCTATCGAACGCACCGCTTGATGAAAAATGAGACTGCTAGGGATGAACGTATTGATATGGCTGACGAAGGGAAGGGTGAGGCAGATGAAATCAGGAGGTGCGAACAGGGAATCAGGAAACCCGGCGCACTGACCTCTCTGGTCCGACAGGTACACAACCGGGAAGAAGACCCTGTCTGCTTTCCCTACTGGTTTGTTGCCGTCGACAAAGCGTTGATGGATGGGCACAGTGCCAATCTGGGTAGTAATGATGAAATCAAAGATTTCATCGAAAAGGTGGTGCTGAGTAAACTGGATAACAAGTTTCTGAATGAGAAATACAGGAACCGGGTAACCCGTACGGTGTATGGGGTACCGAAAACCGGGCAGGAGCACTGCTACGATACTACAGGACAACTAGCCTCCTGTGCAGATACCGGGCAGGATGGGGAGTTCAAGAGTGGCATCAGCCACCCTGTGCCACGGTTTGAAGCGATGGAGAGCGGTGTCATCAAGGATAACCTGACCGGGCTGGTGTGGCTCAAAGAGGTGGACTGTGAGGTACTCAACCCCGATGAAGCCGGTAGCGCCTGGCCGGTAAAGGTAGAAGAGATCCAGCAGTTGGAGAGCGGTCAGTGTGGTCTCAACGATCTCTCGCGTGCCGGGGACTGGAGACTGCCCAATCGCAATGAACTCAATTCACTCTTCTATCTGGGGGAGAAACATCCGATACTCTCCTTAACAGGAGAAGAGGTCATGGCAAAACGGATTTGGTCCTCCACCAGCGAGCAAAAGAGTGAAGGCAAAAAGGCATGGATGGCGGATCTGGAACAGGGGGTAATGGCGGCTGTGGACAAGATAGGACAGAAGGGGTATCTCTGGGCGGTCAGGGGTGCGGTACCTTCACGGGGAGAGTGAGTAAAGAATTCAGGGGTTCCTTAATCTTCTCAAAGGGTGGTGAGGATATCTATGGCAAGGGCGTTTCTCTTCCTCTCTTATGGATGAGTCATGGTTATTAAAGGCATTGCCTATGTAGTGCCTGACCGAAAAGCAGTTTTCACTTGAAAACTCAATGGAATAAGGCTCTAAGATCTCTCAACCAAATCACCATGAGCAAATTGATGAATGATTGATGAGACCAGTGTTTGGTATGGAACTCCTTTCTGATACGCAATTGATTTGATTTTTTGGATGTCTTGCTCCTGTACTCGTACTGTAATTGGCCTCTTCTTGACCGTTGCGATGGCAGCGGCCTGAAGCGTCTCAATATGTGCAGAGAGATTCTTTTCTGCTATATATTCATCATTCTCTACAGCATCAACTATAGCTGTCTCTTCAGAGTCCAACACATCGTATTTTTTGTTGATCATAAATATTTCCTTTGCATTTTCCGGTCTCTGAACATTGTTTTAAGAAACACTTTCTCCCCATCAATAACGTAAGGAACAGTGACGGCATAATTATTAACTTCTATGATCATTAAGCGCTGGTGCGATCGCTCTGGGTCTGGATGCTTAAGATCCGCTAAGATACGGCCATCCATGATAGCTTCAAGAGCATCTTCAAAAGAGAGAGCACGTAGCTTTTGCAGAAGTTGATTCTTATCATCATCCCATTCAATGATCATTTTACATATAGTATCTGATGTACATTCAATGTCAATATATGCTCCAGTGATAGCATGAGGCTACTCTGTACCAGGAGCCCAACCGTTTCAGTATATAATGGTGACCTAACCATTGGCATGAGGCGACTATGAGAGTTGTATCCGGGATGATTCGGCTAAGAACGCCGCTTGATATCGATATCTACAGTGCTGAAGGAAAGCTCTTGCTTACCAAAGGTGTCATTATTCGTGACCTCTACAAGCTTGAGCAAATTTTCAATAGCAAGTGTTACACGACCCCTTTTGGTGAAAATCAGCCTCGTTTCGACGATAGCAGCCTTGAGCAACGCTTTGCCACTCAATATATTGAAAACCTGATCGTTCGCCTTGAGATTGCCTACTCAAATCTGGTCAAGGATGGTTACAATTTGGTACGTGATATTGCCGATTTGGCCGATGAAATAATTCATGAGCTGGATGCAGATCCCGATATGTTCATTGGTCTGGTTCACCTACGTGCAGATCTCAACCATGCCATTATGCGCACCATCCAGAATACTATATTTGCAATATTGACCGCCAGACGGCTGGAGTGGGGGACAACACGGGTCAAGTCACTGGCTTGTGCCGGCCTGACACAGAATTTGGGTCTCTATCCTTTGCAGATTGATTTGGTGAAATTACAAAATCATGAGTTGAGCAGTTTTCACCGCCAACAGATCAGACTCCATACCAAGCAGAGTTCCAAAATGTTGATCTCTATGGGAGTTCGGGACCGTTGCTGGATTAATGCGGTCACTTTCCACCATGAACGTTTGGACGGTTCGGGTTATCCTATGGCAATGACCGCCAAGGATATTCCGTCAGAGGCACGACTCATGGCGATTGTGGACCGTTATGGTTCGATGATTACACCACGAACCTACCGGGATGCAGGCAACCCCACAGAGGTTATGCGCAAACTTCTGGTCTCCAAGGGCAAGCAGTATGATAAGCAGTTGAGCCAGGCACTGATTGCGGAACTGGGCATCTACCCGCCAGGCACAACAGTTGAATTAGCATCCGGTGAAATTGCAATTGTTACAAAGCGCAGTAATGATCGGTTAAAGCCAGTCGTTGCGGCGATTTGGGATAAAAATGATGAGTGCCATGTGCACCCTGTAGAGCGAGATACTTCTGATCCTGCTTATAAAATACTCTCTATTAAGCGTCATAAAAGGACGCAAAAATTGAATGCAGATCTGTTCTGGGGGGATAGTGCCAATGATCTGGAGAATCAGCCTCTGTTCCGTATTGATGAAAGGCCTCAAATTTCAATGGAGGATGAGCATGACTCTGAGGTGACGCTCTTTTAGCTTCTTTTCATTGATATGGGACAAGCTCTTGGTACTCGAACACCGTTGTTGTTGAGAGGGTCCTTAATAATGACTTGTAGAATGCGTTGGTTAGATCAATAATGGAATTACATATTTATTAAAGGGGAAAAGTCATGTTGAAACAGCACGGGGCTATTGTTCTTATATTCTTGCTGAGCGCTATAACTCCTGCACAGGCGGAAGAGTCAATTCTGACCTTTGGCGTTGTACCGCAACAGGCAGCGAAGAAATTGGCCAAGAAGTGGGGGCCAATTCTGCAGTACGTCAACGCGAAGACAGGGCTGAATATCCGTTTTCGTACAGCGCCCAATATTCCTGAGTTTGAGAAGCGGCTTAGTCAGGGGGAGTATGATCTGGCCTATATGAACCCGTATCACTATACAGTGTTCGGTGAGCATCCAGGCTATCAGGCATTTTCCAAGCAGAAGAATAAACGCATTAAGGGGATTATGGTTGCACGGAAAGATACTGAAGCGAAGTCACTCAAAGATTTTTCAGGCAATGCATTGGCTTTTCCAGCACCGGCAGCCTTCGCGGCCAGTATTTTGACCCGTTCTCATCTTAAGGAGAGTGAGATTGAGTTTACGCCGAAGTATGTAAAATCACATGACTCGGTCTATCGTTCTGTTGCCAAGGGGATTTTTCCGTCAGGTGGTGGTGTGGTACGTACCTTTAATAATACCGATCCGGCAATACGTGAGCAGTTGAAAATATTCTGGACCTCAAAGACCTATACACCTCACGCCTTTGCAGCGCACCCATCCATGAACAGATCCACAGTAGCCAAGGTTCAGCAGGCGCTGGTTGGGATGAATCAGGACCCAGAAGCCGCGGCTCTGTTGAAGTCGATTAACTTCAAAGGTTTTGAGAAAGCAACCCATCAGGATTGGGATGATGTTCGTGCACTGAAAATTGATCTGTTGGAAGATCTTAAAACCGCACAGTAATCCGTGTTTGATTCATGGTGCTTGTGTACCGGGATGATGGCGGTGTACTGTAGCGCTTGGGTCAATCAAGTTAGTTGGAGCATTAGTTGTCTTTCCGCCTGAAAACCATTCTGGGTGTAGCTCTCATTGAGATCACCCTGTTGCTCTTCCTGGTCTGGAGCAGTATGGATCAGATGCGCCGTTCGAGTGAGCTACAGCTGATACAGCAGGCAGAAACGACCTCGTCACTGTTCTCTTCCATGGTCAAGGATTCGGTGCTCTCCTATGATTTAGCCACAGTAGAGACCTTTGTCTCTGAATTGATGAGCAACCCCGGATTGGTCTATGTTCGGGTCTATGACCAGCAGCAGCTACTTGCGGTGGGGGGACGTGATGTAGCCTCAACACAACCTTTTCATCCAGACCAGAGTCTGGAGACGGTTACTGATACGGTATTTGATATCAGTGCGCCAATTCGAGAGTCAGGTATTCTCTACGGTCGAGTTGAGTTGGGGATCTCTACTCAACAGGTAGAGGAGCGTCTGGATAATGCAACCTGGCGCTCGTCACTGCTGGCATCGACAGAGATTCTGATTTCTGCACTCTTCTCATTTATTCTGGGGAGCTGGCTGGTTAAACAGTTAGAGGTATTGCGGCGTGCCTCCAGTGAAATCTCTTCAGGTAAGCTGGGACACCAGATTCCTGTTAAAGGAAATGACGAGATTGCCGAAACCATCCGTTATTTTAATCAGATGTCGGTTGACCTGGAGGAGTCTATACTGCACCTGAATCTGTTGAACACTTCTCTGGAAGAGCAGGTTGCTGAGCGTACCCTGACCCTCTCTCAGACTAACCAGCAGCTCTCTTCTATTATGGAGAATATGGCGGATACGCTATTTGTTTTAAATCAAGAGCAGCAGATTATTATCCATAACCCTGCTGCAGAGAGACTCTTCTCCTGTGGGAATGACCACTTTCATCAGCTTCAATTCAAAGAGCTGTTTCCTGAGCATCGTTACCCTAAAATTGAAGAGATGATGATGTGTGAGGAGGTCTGTACAGAAAATTTTGTGCTCTCCAGTGATGAAGAGAGCCAGATATTATCAGTGACCCTTTCACCACTTCCGGCAGATATGGGGATGGGTCAGAAGTTGGTGCTAATTCGGGATATTACGGAACAGCAAAAACTGGAAGAGAAGGAGCAGATGATCGCCTTTCAGTCTGGTGTTACGGATATGTCATCCAGCATCATGCACAATATTGGCAATATCATCACTGGCTTGCAAGGCCACCTGTTGAAAGTTCAGATGGGTAGCAAGCACTTGAATAAAGCAGGAGAGGTGATTAAGCATCGTCTGGATCAGTCTGATGATGTGGAGACATTGAAGGGGCTTGTACGTCTGATTGATGAGTTGATTGCACATACCAACAGTAAATTTTTTACCCAGTCAACCGAGGGGTTGAGCAATGGTTTGCGTGATATCGGTGCAGTGATCCATCTGCAAAACAGCCACTCCAAACCTAATTTTCGGCAGACTGAATTTCATCCAAGCTTCTTTTTTGATGATGTCATTGCGATGCTGGACAAGAAGATCAAACAGTATGGGATAGAGGTTTTTGTAGAGATTGAGCCGGGGGTTGAGTCATTAAAACTGCCTAGGAATCAGCTCTTTCAGGTGATCCTCCGGGTGATGAATAATGGCATTGCGGCGATTGAAAAAAGCGGCAATGAGATGGGTGAAATAGAGGTTCGCTTAATGCGAGAGAGTCGTAACGGCAAATCCGGCGTACGGATTACCGTGTTGGATAACGGGATTGGTATAGAGCGAGAACGTTTGACCAAAATTTTTGCATTTGCTCACACTTCTCAAGGGGGGGGTGGGGGCTTTGGGTTGCATGAGAGCAGTAACTTTATCAAGGCATTTGGTGGGACGATTGAGTTACATAGCGAAGGGGTTGGTACGGGTGCAATGGTTGAGATCTGGATGCCTTCGTAGTGGGAGGTGCGTAAGAGTTTCCCTAAGGAGCTCATTAAAAAGGCCGCTGCGTATCTGATACGCAGCGGCCTTTCCAGAGTGCAACGGTTTTACACTAACCGCCTAAACCATCAAAAATCTGGTTCTTGATCTCATCAACACCACCGACGCCATTCACTTTAACGTATTTACAATCACCGGCATCTGACTCCTTGGTGTAGAAGTCGACGAGTGGCTCAGTTTGGTCGTGATAGATCTTGAGACGAGCCATCACAGTATCTTCCTGGTCATCATCGCGCTGGATCAGATCCTCGCCAGTCTCATTATCCTTACCCTCAACCTTGGGTGGGTTGAAGACGATGTGGTAGGTGCGACCAGATGCAAGGTGTACACGACGACCTGACATACGCTTGATGATCTCCTCATCAGGGACATCAATCTCAACTACGGCATCAATAGGTACACCGGCCTCTTTCAGGGCATCTGCCTGAGGAATGGTGCGTGGAAAACCATCAAACAGGTAACCATTTGCACAGTCATCTTCAGTAATACGCTCTTTGACCATACCCATGATGATGTCGTCAGAGACCAGGCCACCCTCATCCATAATCTTCTTTGCAGCTACACCCAGCTCGGAACCAGACTTAACGTGGGCACGAAGCATGTCACCCGTAGAGATCTGAGGGATGTTGAATTTATCTTTAATGTAGTTTGCCTGTGTGCCTTTACCGGCACCTGGACCACCTAGAAGAATAATACGCATATTGCTTGACTCCTTAATCAATTTTTTGGGACCGCTTCAGTGGCTGTTGAGAGCACAAGATGAAACGGTTCAATGTACAAAACAGGTTCTCACATTTTTTCTGCAAGAAGTAGGGGCATTATTGATTTGAAAGAGGAGTGATACCAGTTCAGGTTTTCAATGGGCTGATAAGGTGGAGTGACGGTTAGCCTAGCAGATGGTCGATCATCTGTTCTGCCTGGCGCCCATAGCTGCCACCAAACAGGTTGAAGTGGTTGAGGGTATGGTAGAGATTATAGAGCTTTTTGCGTTGTGCATAGCCCTCTTGCAAGGGGTAAGATTCGTTGTAGGCGGCATAGAAGCGTTGAGAGAATCCACCAAATAGTTCGGTCATCGCCAGATCGGTCTCCCGATCACCATAATAGAGCGCAGGATCATAGAGCAGTGGTTCACCCTGTTGAGTGGTAGACCAATTGCCGCCCCACAGGTCTCCGTGCAGTAATGCGGCTGCAGGCGTGTGTCCTTCTAATCGTTGTGGAAGTTGATCGAGTAGTTTTTCCCCCTTTTGGCAGAGTGATTTCGGGGCACCACGTTCAGCGGCCCAATGGAGTTGAGGGGCTATGCGATGTCGTTGCCAGAACAGGTGCCAGTGGTTTTCCAGAGCGTTGAGCTGTGGTGTGGAGCCGATGGTATTGTCGCGGTGCCAGCCAAACTGTTGTTGAGTGGTGCGGTGCATAGCAGCCAACTGGTGTCCCAATAAAGCTTCTGATGCGGTATTTGCATTCTTTAGTTCGATATATTCCAATACCAGAAAGGCGCTCTTGTCAGCGCTTCCACTGAGTATTGGGTGGGGTACACGAATGGACTTGGAGTGTTCCATCTCATACAGTGCAGCGGCCTCTGCCTCAAACATCGAGAGCCGCTGTGCCTGGTTGATTTTGATAAAAAAGCGCCCATTACCTGTCGTGTTCAGCAAAAAGCTCTGGTTTATGTCGCCGCCATAAAGTGGCTGGTGACTCTGGTATTCGGTTTTTGAGTGTGCCTGTTGCGCCAGCTGTCGAGTAATGGCCTGTAGCGTGGCACGCATGGTTATACGGTGGGTACGGGAGGGCTGAAGAGTTTTTGATGTTCAGAGAGTGCGTAGCGATCTGTCATCCCGGCAATATAGTCAGTGATTACTCTTGCCTGATCTGTAGTTGGCAGTTTTAGTGTCAATTCGTACTGTTCATCCGGGAGCAGTCGTGGCTCCCCTAAAAAGGCCTCAAACAGCTCGCTGAGGATGCGCTCAGCCTTGAGAGTCATGCGCATTACCCGATAGTGACGGTAGAGTTTCTCTCTCAAAAAATGTTTCAGCTCATGGTTAAGTCGAGCCTGTTCTTCACTGAAGCAAATCAGTGGGCCGTTGTGTTGGCGTACCGTTTCGATATTTTCTGGCATGGCCTCAGCCAGATTTTTTTCACTGGTTTCGACAATATCGATCACCAGACGATTGATCATGCGGCGCACCACTTCATGGATGGTACGGCGTTGATTCAGTTTGGGATAGCTGCTGACAACCGTCTCATACTGTTCACGGAACAGATAGATTTCGCACAGCTGCTCTATGGTGATTAGGCCTGCACGGAGTCCATCATCCACATCGTGATTGTTGTAGGCGATCTGGTCTGCAAGATTGACCAGTTGCGCTTCAAGACTGGGCTGGGTCATGTTGAGAAAGCGCTCTCCAACCATTCCAACCTGTCGGGCATTGCTTTTGCTGCAGTGTTTCAGAATGCCTTCACGAGATTCAAAGGTGAGGTTGAGGCCTGCAAACTGTGCATACTTCTCTTCCAGATGGTCAACCACGCGCAGAGACTGGAAATTATGTTCGAAGCCACCATAGGGGGTCATGCAGCGGTTGAGTGCATCCTGACCGGCATGTCCAAACGGGGTGTGTCCCAGGTCATGAGCCAGAGCAATCGCTTCAGTCAAGTCTTCATTCAGTCGCAAGGTACGGGCAATGGAGCGCCCAATCTGTGCCACCTCAACGCTGTGGGTGAGGCGGGTGCGGTAGAGATCACCTTCATGGTTTACGAAGACTTGTGTCTTATATTCAAGTCTGCGGAAGGCAGTGGAGTGGACGATGCGGTCGCGGTCGCGCTGGAAAGCACTCCGGTAGCGCGGTGAACTCTCCGGGTGGATGCGCCCACGGGTCGAGCTGTCGTGGGCGGCATAGGGGGCGAGATTGCAGGGATCAGCCATAAGCGACCTGTTTTCTGGCGATGGCGGTGCTGGTTAGCGGCACCGCTGTAGTGTTTCCTGTAGTTTTTCAGCAGAGAACTGATCGGTGATGATGGCCCTGCCGATTGCCTGTTGCAATACCAGACGAATCTGTCCCGCCTCAGCCTTTTTGTCTACGGCCATGATATTGAGATAGCGTTCAGGCGTAAGATCAGCGGGACCCACAGTGGGTAGTTTGGCCTGTTTCAGGAGTTGCTGAAGCCGATGGATCTCCTCTTCTCCAATCCATCCCTGGCGCATCGACAGGTCGGCTGCCATCACCATCCCGGCTGCTACCGCCTCTCCGTGTAGCCATGCACCATATCCCATCCCCGCCTCAATCGCATGACCAAATGTATGGCCTGAGTTGAGTAGTGCCCGTTGTCCAGTTTCCAGTTCATCTGCAGCGACCACCTCCGCCTTGTTCTCACAAGAGCGAAGTACTGCGTAGGCGAGAGCCTTTGGATCACGCGACATGAGCATGACCATATTTTCTTCTAACCACTGGAAGAATTCACTATCACGAATCACCCCGTATTTGACCACCTCGGCAATTCCGGCACTCAATTGGCGATCATCTAGGGTGTTGAGGGTGTTGGTATCGGCAATCACACATCGGGGCTGATGAAAGGCACCAATCATGTTTTTCCCCAGAGGGTGGTTCACGCCGGTTTTACCCCCGACGGAGGAGTCGACCTGTGCCAACAGGGTGGTGGGGATCTGGATAAAGTTGACCCCTCTCTGGTAACTCGCTGCGGCATAACCGGTAATATCGCCTACGACACCACCGCCGAGTGCAACCAGCGTACACTTGCGGTCAAAGCGGGCTTTGAGCAGGGCATCAAATATTGTATTCCAGACCTCAAGATTTTTGTACTCCTCTCCATCCGGCAGGATTACATGTTCAACCTGATAGTTGGCAAAGGCCTTTTCGGCCTGCTCAAGATAGAGCGGGGCTACCGTCTCATTAGAGACTATCATCACTTGGCTGCCATGAATGTGCGGGGTAATCCACTCAGGGTTGCCGAGTAGATCAGAGCCTATATGGATGGGGTAACTACGGTCCCCCAATTCAACGCGGAGTGTCTGCATATTCAATTAAAGCTGTTCAATTTTGTGAATAAGTTCAGGGATTGCCTGTTGTACGGAGCGCTCATCAGTGCCCGTTACCAGATCAGCAACCTCTCGATAGAGTACATCACGCTCATCAAACAGTGACTGCAGGCGTGCCCTAGGGTCATCAGTCTGCAGCAATGGACGGTTCCGATCCATACGGGTGCGCCGATGGAGTTGATCTACTGAGGCATTGAGGTAGATGACAAGTCCACGGGCAGAGAGGAAGCTACGGTTTTCAGGTCGGAGAATAGCACCCCCACCGGTGGCTAGAACAATGCCACGTTGTTGGGTTAGCTCATCGATGACAGCCGTTTCACGGGTACGAAACCCCTCCTCCCCCTCAATATCAAAAATAGTGGGAATCGAAACACCGGTACGGCGCTCGATTTCATGGTCACTATCGATGAATTTTTTTCCCATTGATTCGGCAAGTCGTTTGCCAATCGTCGATTTCCCGGCTCCCATAAGCCCGACAAGGAAGATATTTTGTGCGGATGCAACCATCGTTACCCTGCTCCTCTCTCTCTGTTGTTACTGTTTCGATGATTCAATATTTTGGTCTCTGTAATAGTCTATTATGTGGGCTCTTTCAGAATGGAGGGGGTGATAAAAATCAATAACTCACCTTTACCATCAGTCTCACGCTGACTCTGAAAGAGCTGCCCGATAATCGGGAGATCGGCAAGCAGAGGAACCCGATTGACCGCATCGGTTTTTCTCTCCTCATAGATCCCTCCAATTACCAAGGTCTCCCCGTCTCCTATCATAACCCGTGTTTTCACTTCACGGGTATCTACGCTAGGTTCGCAATTGTCACAGAAGATGGTGCCGACGGCATCCTTTTTTACCTGTAACGTCAGGATGATATGGTGATCCGGTGTGATTTGAGGGGTAACCCGTAACTCCATCACCGCATCTTTGAAGCTTACATCCGTGCCACCACTGAGTGTATCTGAACGATAGGGGATCTGCACACCCTGTTGAATCGTCGCTTCATAGCCATTAGAGGTGATAATGCGAGGGTTGGCTACGATTTCAGTCTTGCCTTCGAGTTGTGCTGCCGAGAGTTCAAGATCAATCAGGTTGCCACTGGATAATTTTGCCAGTGTTAATCCAATACTTCCTGCGGCAGAGGTGATCGGTAGATTGACCGCAAGACGGCTATTTTCGCCACCAATTCCTGGACTCTGGCCAGATAGAGCGCTATTGGTTGCGTTGTTGCTTCCTGATAGAGAGAAACCCCATTGCTGTTGAGCTGGTGACATGGCAGTAATGCCCAGTCGAGCGCCCAGTTCACTGCTGAAGTCATTGGCGGCAATGACAATACGTGATTCGATCAGTACCTGTTTTGTGGGCCGGTCTAATGCGGAAATCAGTTGTTGGATCTGTTCCAGCTTCTCTTGCTGCTCACGAATAATAAGTGTATTGGTGCGTTCATCAATGCCAAGGGCGCCTTGTGGGGAGAGTAGACCGCTATTATCGGAACTCTCCAGGCTTTTCTTCAGATCGGCGGCGTGTGCATAGTGTAGCGGTATCATCACGGTCTCTAGGGTGACTGCTTGTGGGGGCTGCTCGATGGAGGGGGCGGTGATTGGAATTTCCTCTTTTGAGGGTGGTGAGACAATTAGAATACCGTTCTGTTCTGAGAGTTGTAGTTGATTCTGTTCAATGATCAGGTCAAAGGCGACCCGCCAGTCAACCTGCTGAAGTTGCATCGAGGTGGTCCCGCTTGGTTCACCATTGAGCAACAGATTTTGACCTGCGGCGTGTACAATTTTTTTCAGGGCTGAGGCGATAGGTTCCTGGTCCAGGGAGAGGTCAATGGTTGTCGATTTAGCAGTTTGCACTGAGGTAGGGTCAGAAAATGAGAGCAGCAGTTTTTTCTCCCGTTGCTGGAGCTGGTGAGGCATGGGGTGCTGGAGTGAGAACAGCAGTCGTGTTTTGTCCGCACTGGAGGCGATTTGTATCGCCTCAACAGGGGGCGATACCGGGGGAAGGGGGGATGAAAGCTTGGCAACGGTGGCGTTGATATCCATCACCAACTGCTTACCCTCTGCGAGAAGATAAAGTTGGGGTTGTGGGGCGGGTTGGTTAAAGTGAAGTGTGAATGTGTTTTGTAGTCCACCAGCATCGGCGGTGCCCTGAAACTGAACTTGGGTCAATTGATTCAATGGCACTTTATCGGAAAGAGCAACAGTGGGTAAAAACAGGGAGAGCAGTAAAATGAAGAGCAGATTAAGATACACCACAGAGTCTCCAGTGATCGATCGGTAATTGGCAACTCTAAGGTTCAATCACTCAGTTGTCGTATCACTCGAAAGCAGTGCTATGCTTCTGTACACTGCAGACTCTCGAGTCTGTCCCTCGGACAACTGTAGAATAATCTTTTAAGAATGTGCCTTACTATAAGATGGCACTGATATTACCCGATATTTTTTAGAAAAAACTGCTTGTTACAAAATGTTACATATACGGGTGGCGTGCTATATGGAATTGGAGTCTATTTGATGCATAGTGGTCCCTATACACCATGGAAAATGAGGCAGTTTACCTCCCTGTTTAGAGCGGGAGCAGTTTTTGCCTATCCGACAGAGTCCATTTTTGGTTTGGGATGTGATCCATGGAATCTCGCAGCGGTGGAGAGAGTCTGGTCTATCAAGCAGCGTGCGCCTGAAAAAGGTTTGATACTGGTAGCCTCAAATCCTCAGCAGTTACGTCCCTGGATTGCACTCAGGCATGCTGCGGATTGGCAGCGGTTGTCAGCGTCATCGAGACGCCCAACGACCTGGTTGGTCCCGGCTGCTGCAGGCGCACCCTGGTGGATCAAAGGGGCTCACCCTAAAATCGCAGTGAGATTGACCACTTTCTCTCCGATGGTGCAGTTATGTGAGACGGTGTCATCGGCAATTGTCTCAACCAGTGCGAATTTTGCGGGATTTTCTCCGCTGAGAAATACGGTGTCTGTTTATAAAGTAATGAGTAATCAATTAGATATGATTATCTCAGGAGAGACAGGTAGTGAGACGATTCCCAGTGAGATTCGGGACTTCTACTCTGGAGAAGTGTTGCGATCTAATTGAAAAAATTCACTTTTCAGGCAGACAAAAGGTGTCTCATGGTGTATCATCTCTGTTAGATGTTCTACTGTAACCAACCTCTGTAATCAACCTGAGAATTTGTGAGTAGATAGATGCTACACAGTATCAAAGAAGTTTGTGAGTTGACCGATAGAAGTCGTTCCAGTATCTATCGGATGTTCGGGCGTGGAGATCTTGCTTATATGGTGGGCAAAGATGGTAAACGTCGAGTGGAGACCTCGGAGCTATTGCGTGTCTTCGACGAGATAAACTTTCAGGACCCTTCATCTCTTTCTGAGCAGTCCCCCGCTGTGGCTCAACAGCCACCCTCTCCTCCTGTCCCTCCGCCTACCGCAAGAGAACCTTCAATGACGGCTAGAGAGTTGAATGATCTGCGAGGGATGATTCATGACATGAAGTCAGAGCTGGATGATATTCGTGAGGATAATCGCAGGTTACTTCGTCTGTTGGAGCATCAGACTGTACAGCCGACTCAGCAGCCCCCAGTACCTCCTGTGGCAGAGCCTGTTACAAAAGCAGATCCGATCTCTGTAGAAAATGAGCTGTCAGGGGGGGGTGAAACGGCGGGTGACGAAGAGACAATACCGGTGACTGAAGTGGCTGAGCAGGGGTGGAAGGCTTATCGCAAGCAGCGTGCTGTTCAGGAAAAACAGCGGCGGCAGCAACGCTCTAGCCAGAATGTTTCCAGATCATCGGAGGAATCCCATCTCATGGGTGAACTGACCGTTTGGTTGAAAAACTTCTTCTTCGGAGAGTGGCAGAAGCGGACTTGATCGCTGTCTTTTGATTAGGGAACCTCTGAACAAGTCTGGGTAATTTGAATTACGTCCATAGTGTCCAAGGTCAAGGCGAAGATCGCAGCCAATAGCAGGCTATTAGCAAGGTTTTC
>DUYW01000061.1 GCA_013349825.1 Gammaproteobacteria bacterium
GCCACCCTTCGTCAGGCCCGGGGAACCCGTTACCCTGATCCGGTACAAGCCGCTATTGAGGTGGAACAGGCGGGTGCAGATGGCATCACCATGCACCTGCGTGAAGATCGCCGCCACATTCAGGAGCGTGATCTGATGCTGGTTAAAGAGGTCATGTTGACCCGTATCAATATGGAGATGGCGGTAACCGATGAGATGATCACGATTGCCGAACGTCTACAACCGGCAGACTGCTGTCTGGTGCCAGAGAAACGTGAAGAGCTGACCACAGAGGGTGGGCTTGATGTGGCGGGGCAACTGGAGAAAATGAGGGATGCGGTGGCACGACTCTCGGCCGCAAAGATACAGGTCTCCCCGTTTATTGATCCTGACTCCCGGCAGATTGATGCAGTGGCAGCGGTGGGTGCGCCGGTTTGTGAGATTCATACCGGGCGCTTTGCAGATGCTGTTGACCGGGAGACACAGCAACTTGAGTTTGAGCGTATCCGGGAGGCAGCCCGCTACGCCCACTCGTTAGGGATTCAGGTGAATGCAGGGCACGGCCTCAACTACCAGAATGTTCAGAGGATTGCGGCACTGCCAGAGATTGTAGAACTCAATATCGGGCATGCCATCATTGCGCAATCGATCTTTAGTGGATTGCAAAATGCGGTGCGGGAGATGAAAAGGTTGATGGTGGGTGTGCAGCCTCGTACCCCGGATGATGAGAGGCGATAAACCGTGATTGTGGGAATTGGGACCGATATTGTCGCGGTAGAGCGGATCAGGCAGAGTCTGCAGCGTCATGATGGACGGATTGCGCAGCGTATTTTAAGCCCTGCCGAGTTGGAAGAGTTTGAGCAGCGCAATGAAAAGGTGCGCCCCCATTTTTTGGCTAAGCGATTTGCAGCCAAAGAGGCGGCAGCCAAGGCGCTCGGAACAGGATTTCGTGACGGCATACAGATGCAGCAGATTGAGGTGGCCCATGACCGGCAAGGTAAACCACAGCTACAGTGGAGCGGTGCCGCGCAGCAACAGTTTGAACGGCTCAGGGTGAAGGCTGCACATCTCTCGATTTCGGATGAGGAGAGCCATGCAGTCGCTTTTGTGGTTTTGGAGAGTTTGGTGGAAAGTTTGATGGAGAGTATGGAGGAGAGTCATTGATGGAATATCCAACCATGGAGATGTTGGTGGGCAATACCCCGCTGGTGCAACTGCAGTGCCTCTTGACTCAAGAGGCACTGCAGCGTAATAACCGGGTGCTGGTAAAGCTGGAGGGGAATAATCCAGCAGGGTCTGTTAAAGACCGTCCTGCGCTGAGTATGATTAAACATGCACAAGCACGGGGAGAGATTCAACCGGGGGATACCTTGATTGAAGCGACCAGTGGCAATACCGGTATTGCATTGGCGATGGCTGCGGCAATCATGGGGTACCGGTTGATTCTGGTGATGCCAGAACATATGAGTGTGGAGCGTCGTGCCTCTATGCGTGCATATGGCGCATCACTGGTGTTGACCCCACAAGAGGGGAGTATGGAGGCTGCAATTGATCAATCGCGTGAGTTGGAGTTGGCTGGGGCGGGGAAAATTCTCGACCAATTCTCCAATCAGGATAATCCGTTGGCCCACTATGAGGGGACCGGCCCGGAGATCTGGAGAGATACTGCAGGCGAAGTGACCCATTTTGTCAGTGCCATGGGGACTACGGGGACCATTATGGGTAATTCACGTTATCTGAAGGAGCAGAATGCAGCGATAGAGATTATCGGAGTGCAGCCGCAAGAGGGGTCCAGTATTCCCGGTATTCGCCGTTGGCCTGAAGCCTATCTGCCGAAGATTTTTGACCCAAAGAGAGTGGATCGGTTGATGGATGTCTCACAGCAGGATGCGGAAGAGATGACACGACGTCTGGCCGCAGAAGAGGGAATCTTTTGTGGAATCTCCTCCGGTGGTGCAGTAACAGCGGCACTGCGTCTGGCTGAAGAGGTGGAGCAGAGTACCATTGTCTCTATTATTTGTGATCGTGGTGATCGCTACCTCTCAAGCGGGGTTTTTCCTGCTGAGTAGAAGAGGGTGTAATACCCCCCCAGCATGGCTGCTGGAGAGGGTATTATGGGTATCTGCAACTATTCAGGTGTATGAGTGCTGCTTGGATTGACAACCTGGCCCACAGTCTTTTCTACCGCTTCTTCTACCGTCTCTTCTGCCGTCTTTTTCACCATTATGGGGGGGCGTGAAGGGTAGCGGCTCTGTTGCGACAGCTGTGGTTGTTGCTGCTGTGGAGCCATCTGCTGTGGCATCATCTGTTGTGCCCCATAACCGTATGGATTACCCCAGCTTTGTGGAGTACCACCCCAGCCGGAGCGATTTCCACTATTTCCACCCCAAGGCATGTTGCCCCAGTTGTTGCCACCTCCCCATGGTGTAACACCTGAGTTGCCACCCCACGGCATTCCCCCGCCACTGTTTCCACCCCAGGGCATGCCTCCGAAGTTATTGCCACCCCCCCACGGCATACCACCACGGTTTCCACCCCAGGGCATGCCTCCACTGTTGTTTCCACCCCAGGGCATGCCTCCACTGTTGTTTCCACCCCACGGCATACCACCACTGTTGTTTCCACCCCACGGCATACCACCACTGTTGTTTCCACCCCACGGCATACCACCACCGTTGTTTCCACCCCAAGGCATCCCTCCGAAGTTGTTACCGCCTTTCCACGGCGTTCCGCCCCAGTTACCCCCACGGTTCCACGGCATTTTTTCACTGTTACCCCCAGGAACCCACTGGTCAATATCCTCACCCCATTGATCCTGGCGCCACTTATTCATGTCGGGCACCCCCTCCCACTCATCCCATTTGCCCCATTTATCCATCTTCCACTCTTCCGGGTCAATAAAGGCACCGGCCTGGGTTGATAGACTGAGTGCTCCGGCAATCAGTAGTGTGGTTGAAACTTTCTTGATCTGCTCCATAATGGTTCCCCTTTTCTATTATTGTTGTGTACGCACGCTAACATGCCCGCTGAGTCAATTCAATTGTGAGGCTTTTATTGTTGATTGAATAGTTACGATTGGAGTGGGTGATAAATTGGCTGCCACGGAGAACAGGAGCAGAATAGTGCAATTGAGCGGACCGATGGAGAAGATGAAAACCCGCCTGGAACAAGAGGTTCAATATGAGCTTCCGTTGGGGGAGGTGTTGGTGCCGATGAATCGGCTGATCGGTACATCTATTGTGTTGGAGTATCAGCAGCAGATCCACTGTGTGGCCTGTGGACGGCGTACCAGTAAAAGTTTTAACCAAGGGTTCTGTTTTCCCTGTTTTCGAACACTACCACAATGTGATAGCTGCATCATCAAACCGGAACAGTGCCACTACCATCATGGAGATTGTCGTGATGCAAGCTGGGGAGAGGAGAACTGTCTGACCGATCACTATGTCTATCTGGCCAATAGTTCAGGGGGTAAGGTGGGGATTACCCGAGGCACACAGATTCCTACCCGCTGGATGGACCAGGGGGCGGTACAGGCTCTGCCCATTTTTCGGGTCAGGGATCGGTTAACTTCCGGTTTGGTTGAGGTGGTGATGAAGGCTCATGTGGCAGATAAGACCAGTTGGCAGCGCATGTTGAAGGGGGTGCCTGAAGCTGTTGATCTCCCGGCGCGTCGTGATGCGCTGTTTGAATTATGTGATGATGAGCTGCAAGAGGTTGTTCAGCAGCAGGGAGATGGGGCTGTTGAGTGGTTGAAAGACGGGGAAGTGGTCGATATCCACTACCCGGTCAAGCAGTATCCGGAGAAGGTAAAATCACTCAATTTTGATAAGAGTGCACGGGTCGAAGGGGTACTGTTGGGGATCAAGGGGCAGTATCTGATTCTCGATAGCGGTGTGATCAATATTCGTAAGTTTGGTGGTTATGAGGTGCAACTCACGACCGAATTGTAAGTGAGTATGGATGCTGGTAAGGCTGTTTTGGTGTAGACTTCGCAGCCTTTTAACGCTCTTGAAGTGGCAGTTTAGAACTTCAGGATTATGATTTGAGGTTTCGCCGGATGTGGTTTAAAAATGTCACCCTGTTTCAAATGACAAACTCTTTCAGAGTTTCAGCACAATCACTCGAAGAGAAGCTGGCACAGCGTACCGCACGAAAGTGTGGAGCGTTGGAACTCTCTACGCTGGGGTGGAGCAGTGTGATGCCTAATGGGGATGCGCTGAGCCTCACCGTTGATGGTGCTTATCTCATTGCAGCCAGAAAGACAGAGAAGATTCTACCGGCAACGGTTGTACGTGAAGCCCTCAATGAGCGCATTGTCGAGATTGAGACCACCGAAGGTCGAGATGTCCGTAGTAAAGAGAAGCAGCGTTTGCGCGATGAGATTACAGTAGAGCTATTGCCGCGAGCCTTTTCACGCTCCAGAGTTACCTACGCGCTGATTGATCCGGAAAATGGGTGGATATGGGTCGATACTGCCAGTCGTCCGCGAGCAGAAGAGCTGACGGTGTTACTGAGAGAGTCGCTTGGCTCACTGGAGTTGACTAACCCGGAAACAGAAACTTCTGCTGCAGGTGCAATGAGTCAGTGGCTCTTCCATAGCCAGCCACCTGCCGGTTTTACTCTGGATGATGAGGTTGAGATTCGGGAAAATGATGAACCGGGCGGCACTATACGCTGTAAAAATATTGATATCACCCAAGGGGCTGTTCGTAAACACCTGGAGTCGCAGAGTCGTGTGGTACGGCTGGCAATGAGCTGGAGTGATCGTCTCTCCTTTATTCTCGATCAGGATCTGGTGGTAAGGCGAATTCGCCCCCTGGAGTTGATTGAACAGCTTAGTGATGAGGATGAGGTGGATGCTGAAGCGATGTTTGTAGCCGATACCATGCTTTTTGTGGCTGAGATCCGTCAGTTGCTACAGCGTATTTTGGAGATACTCAATACCGGGAAGGAGACAGACAGCCGCACTTGAGCACAGCTCACTCCCCCTCCATAAAGTTCGGTGAGAATTGTGCAAGCTTCCGTAATACATCTCCTTATTGTAACTATTCATCACAACGCTGCAGCTGTCTAGACTACCTCATTTTTTACTATGGGTGCCCTCTATAACATCATTATTAGCCGCATCCTCAAAAAGCAGCCGCAACAGTACCACCGCTACATCAAACAGAGCTTTCACCTCTCACTGGAGGCGGAGGATGGCTTTACATTGCCGCCAGAATCACAGTGGGGAACAAAAAATTGTCGGGAAATTGCCGAGCTGACCCCGCAGGAGGTGCGCTGGTGCTCGCCCCTCTTCTCCTTTTGCCTGCCAAAAAATGTGTCACTGAATGGTTCCCCCAGCCACTACAATCTGCTCTATATCACCCACAGAAACCGACTCACCGGCCAGCTGCTGGAGCTGCTGGCACAACTACAGCAGCGTTATCTTCTGAGTGGGGATCCGGCCGATTTGAAACAGATCCCACGGCAGCAGCTGGTGGAACAGCATGGGGTCGCCTACCCCGATGGCTGTGTGCTGGATATAACAGCACTCTCCAGACTGTTGCAGGGGTGTCAGGTAGTGATTCGTGGAGAGTCACGCCTATTGCGAGTGCTGCTGCCGGGGAAGACAGAATGGATCGGCGGTCTATTGTGGAAAATGCTCTGCCAGTCACCCAGACTGAATGATATGCAACTGACAGAACAGTTGCGGCTGAGGTATGGAGTCCAATACTCGGTAACCCATGTCGGAAGTTGTCGGCGGGCAGCTGCCCTCCCGGCACTGCGGGAGAGGGTGGGAAAATGTATGCCCCGGTTCTGCTCGGGGCAGAGGTAGTGCTTAACCGTACCCTGCTACAGTCTCTGGAGAATCGCCCGGCGGTCTATGAGTTCAGCCGTATTGAGGGTGTAGAGCAGTACCCCGCAGGTTGCAGCGCGACCTGTTATATCGGCAGTAGTATTCAATTCTGTAAACGTATGCAGCACTACCTTGGGGGGCGGGCACAGACAAACTCCCTGCGTTGCGCGATTCACAACGGAGTGATGGTGCGCTGGCGTTATATCGAACATTGCAGAGTGGCTGAGGCGAAGATGATTCACAGTTTTATCCGGCACTATGGAGAGCGCCCCAGACACAACAGGGTGACACCGGCACTGCCGGATGAGACCTGTTCTCGGACAGCCATTCAGGGTGGTCCGAAAATAACCGTATAGAGAGCAAAAGAAAACTTGCAGAAGAAGATACTCCTCGTCCTATAAAAAAATCTATAGGAGGCTACGGGGTGGAGTCTTGGTGGGGGGGCACGGCATAAATACAGAGCTCTCTAAATAAATGATTATGTGTAGTGAACCACTACTGCTATGGATGATGACGAGCGGGTCTGGTCCGGCAGATTAAGAGCATGCTCCAATAATATGGACCATAGAGGAAAAATAGTGAAAGAGACCATTCTTGTGGTTGATGACAACCCGAGAAACCTCCAGAGCATGCGAGGGGTACTACAGCCTCTGACGGATGACAACTCCAGGTGGTGACCGTTGAGAGCGGTGCCCTGGCACTGGAGTACGCGATTACTCATCCGGTGGTACTCTTTCTGCTCGGTGTACAGATGCCGGAGATGGATGGTTTCGAACTGGCCGAGCTGATCCGACAGAACGAGCGCCATCAGGATGTGCCGATTCTCTTTATCACTGCAATCTACAAATCAGACGAATTTGCCCGTAAGGGGTTTGATGTTGGTGCCTACGACTACATTACCAAACCGGTTACTGATAATGAACTGCTGCTCAACAAGGTAAAAATCTTCCTGCAGCTCTATCGCCAGCAGCGCGAGCTGGAACATCTCAACCACTCTCTGGAAGATGAGGTCAAACGACAAACCACAGAGTTGGTGGCCGCCAAACAGCGTGAACTGGAGCTGGAGAGCCGCCGTAAAATTGAAGAAAAAGAAAAAGAAAAAGAAAAAGAGATTCAGGCCAGAGAGATCGCTTGGTTGCAGCGGGAAAAACTGTTTATGGAGGGGGTGGTCTCGGCTGTACCGGCAGGCTTGCTGGTTTTGCGTAATGGGGTTATCACCGCCGTTAACAGCCGCTTCCGGCAGCTCTTTACCTTTGAGCCCAATCAGGGGGATTCGATTCTTCCGGTATTGGCAAAAATTGGTCTCAATCCGCAGCAGATTGAACGCCTTCATCGCAGAAATACCAAAGAGGTGGCCGAGGAGCTGGAGGTTATCCATTCCGAAAATGATGAAATCCGGGTTCTTGACATCCGCAGTTCCGGTTTTATTTTTGAAGAAGAAGAAGAAGAAGAAGAAGAAGAGGTCGTTATTCTGCTCTCGATCGGAGATGTTACCGAACAGCGCCGACTGGAAGAGCGACAGCAGTATATTGCCTTTCAGAGTGGTTTGGCAGAGATGAGTATGTCGGTGCTGCATAATATCGGCAATGTACTGATGGGTATTCAGCATCAGAGTGAACGTATTCTGGAGGGAGGCACATCCCTGCAGGAGATTGCCAATCTGCTCCAGCAGCTACCGCAACTGGCAGCGAAGCAGAACAGGGAGAGTGGGGAGGGCGATTTGACACCTCCGATGAAAGCGCTACTCAAAGCCAGTCAGCAGACCGGGGAAGACCTCAATCAACTCTATCAGACACACTTCTCCAGTAGTGCGGACCGAATTTATCGTGGGATTCAACATATTGAGGAGATCATCACCATCCAGCGGGGGGCTTCAGAGCTGGGGGGAGGGAGCAGTGAAGTCAGTCTGCATCGGCTGGTTGAGGATGCCCGAACTCTACTTGCGGATCTTTGTGGGTTACATCAGGTTCAGGTGGTGCAGAAGATTGATGAGCGGCTCCCCATGCCGGTATTGCCACGGAGTCCACTGCTACAGCTGCTTATCAATCTGATTAAAAACAGCTGTGAGGCCATTGTTGTGCGTCACAAACTTGAAAATAAGCAGCAAACTGATGGGGAAACAGAGGGACGTATTACCATCGAGGCAGAGTCGCATCAAGAACAGCTTCGCCTCTGTATAGTGGATAACGGTATCGGTATTGCCCCGGAACGGCTCCAGACCATCTTCCAGTTTGGTTTCAGTACCAAAAAAGAGGGGGGTGGAATCGGGCTTCATGCCGGAACACTGTTTGTCAATAAACTGGGAGGAACGATCACGGCCTTTAGTGACGGGGTCGGTGCTGGCGCCACGGTTGAGATTCTTCTACCGCTAAACTGGCAGCCAGACGCGGATGAGCAGAGGGAGGACTGAAGTGACCGGGAATCGCAGAGTGCTGGTGATTGATGATGATCTTGATTTGCTGGAGACCTACCGGCAGATCCTCGGTGAGCGTCCGGCCCGTTATGGAGAGGCACTGCGCAACCTGATTGCGGTCTCTGCACCCCCGGATCGTGCGCCGTTTGATTTTGACAGTGCCATTAACGGCGAGCAGGGAATTCAGAAAGTAGAAAGGGCGGTGGCAGAAAACCGCCCCTATGCGATGGTCATGATTGATGTCCACATGCCCCCGGGAAAGGATGGTGTAGAAACCCTGCGAGAGATCCGCAACATCGATATGCAGATCATGGCGGTGCTCATTTCTGCCTATAGCGAACGCACCATTGATGAGATTCAGCAGGCGGGTGAATACGATGTGCTGTTAGCGAATAAACCGTTGGGCCAGGAAGAGCTCTATCAGCTTGCCCGCAATGGCTGCTCCAGCTGGCAACGGGCTGAAGCGTTACGCCGCAGCCGTCTCCAGCTGGAGCAGCAAAATCGACAGATGCAAGAGAGTAGCCATGTGATGGAAGCGCTTCTCTCTCGGATCAGTGAAGGGGTCGCCCGTTTTGACAAAAATAACAGGATCAATGCCATCAACCCTGCACTGTTGTCTCAGCTGGGCAGACCACTGCGGACCCTGCTGGGCAGACGAATTGAAGAGGTTGAGCAGCCGTTGCAGGCACAAGGGATGGTGGTGGACCGTTTTGAATTACCGGACGGCAACAGTGGAATGCTGATTGTTCGCAAAGGGCAGAACGGGTAGTGGGTTAGCCGTAACAGGAAGAGCAAGGAAAAAATCTTAAATGAGTGATCAAGAACAGAGTAGTGTGGAGATGGATACCCCGTCCTTTATTGTGGGGGTGGGGGCCTCTGCAGGTGGGCTGGCGGCGCTGGAAGATCTCTTCAAAACCCTTCCCGATGATAGTGGGCTCGCCTTTGTGGTGATTCAGCACCTCTCGCCGGATTACAAGTCGATGATGGTAGAGCTGCTCTCCAAACATACCGCCATGCCGGTACTGAAAATTGAGGATGGAATGCGTCCATTGGCGAATCATCTCTATCTGATTCCGCCACGCCAGACACTGACCTTTATGGGGGGGCGGCTGTTACTGGAGGAGCAACCCATCCACCGCAAATTGATTCTCCCCATCGATATCTTTCTGCGCACTCTGGCCGAAGAGTTGGGTGAGCGGGCGATTGCGGTTATTCTCTCCGGAACTGGCTCGGATGGCACACTCGGTTCCAGGGTGATTAAGGAGGCGGGGGGGATGGTGATGGTGCAAGACCCGCATGATGCCCAGTTCGACGGTATGCCACTCTCCACGATTGACTCTGGAATGGCGGACTATGTGCTGTCGGCAAGAGAGGTTGCACCTACTCTGATGCAGTTTATCAACCACCCCTATGTGCTCAAGCATGAAGAGGTGTCTCGCGACGAATATCAATCCCCGGTCGATCAGAATCAAAGTTTTTATGCACGGGTTCTGACAGAGATTCGTGAACAGAGCGGTGTCGATTTTACCTTCTATAAAAATAACACTATACAGCGCCGTATTGAGCGCCGGATGACGGTCAACCAGGTCGATGACTACGCCCACTATCTCAACCATATCGCCCACCACCCAGAGGAGGTGCGTACCCTCTTCAATGAGCTGCTGATTGGCGTCACCCGTTTCTTCCGCGAGAAAGAGACCTTTGAGCGTCTGAGAGAGCAGGTAATTCCCGAGATATTCAAGGCGGCAGATAGCCGTAACCCCAACCGACAGGAGGCGGTGCGGATCTGGGTGGCCGGTTGCTCGACGGGCGAAGAGGCCTATACCCTGGCGATGCTGTTTCAGGATTATATCGAGTGTGAGAATATCGAGAGAGACTTCAAGATCTTTGCGACCGATCTCGATAAGCGTTCGCTGGATGTTGCCAGTACCGGGTGCTACTCGGAGTCGATTGTTGCCGATATCCCATCGCACTTGCTACAGAAGTATCTGAGCAATGACAAAGAGGGGTATCAGGTGAGCGAGGCCCTGCGCAAGCGGGTTATCTTTGCCCACCACAACCTCGCTACGGACCCCCCTTTTAGCCGAGTCGATCTGATCAGTTGTCGTAATTTGCTAATCTACCTGCAGAACTCGCTGCAGCAGCGGGTGATGGAGCTGTTTGGTTTTGCACTGTACCAAAATAGCTATATGCTGCTCGGTTCCAGCGAGACCGTCGGGGAGATGCACACCCAGTTTCGCACCTTTGACAGCGCCCATAAAATTTATCAGAACCGCGAGCGGGTGGCCTATAAGAATAGCCGCGCCTCCCTTCCGGGTACGACTATGCCGCACTACGACTCTGATCCGGTGGCAACCCACTATCCACAACGTTCACTGTTACCCAGCAGTGTGCGCAACAGTGTCCCGAGGGGGCATCAGTTGGATAGTGCCTATCGTCAATTGATGTCCCGTTTTGTCCCGCCGACCGCTATTGTCGATCAGGATAATAATCTGCTTAACCGCTTTGGAGATACCAGCAACTGGCTCAAACTGCCTGACGGAGATATGAGCACCAATCTGTTGAAGATGGCAGACCGTGGACTCTCAGCAACGCTCTCCACCGCACTCCATAAGCTGCGCAATGGGCCAATTGACGCCCCCCTTCTAAGCTACCCACTGAGCGGGGTTGAGTTGCAACTGGAGAGGGTGAGTGAAAAAGGTCCGGCTGAGTTGATGATGATCAGCTTTATGGCAACCTCCACGGGGGATAGAGACTCATCAGAAGCCGCTACCACCGAGATCAGAAGCGTCCCTTCGACCGGTTCGGGCAAAGAGGCCGCTACGGGGAAGAGTGTTGAACAGGAGGTTCAGGAGCTGACCAGTTTCCGGGTTGAGGATCTCGAATCTGAATTGCAATATACGCGCGAGAATCTGCAGGCCACCATCGAAGAGATGGAGACCTCTAACGAAGAGCTGCAGGCGACCAACGAGGAGCTAACCGCTTCCAATGAAGAGCTGCAGTCTACCAATGAGGAGTTGCAGTCGGTCAATGAAGAGCTCTATACCGTAAACAGTCAGTACCAGCTCAAGATTGATGAGTTGGTCGAGGCCAATTCCGATATTGACAATCTGCTCCATAATATCGATGTCGGAATTATTTTCCTGGATGAACATCTCAAGTTGCGCCGTATCACCCAGAGGGCGAACCGTTTCTTTCATGTGCAGGATTCGGATATCGGTCGCCCCTTTCATCACATCACCAGCAATGTGGAGCTTAAAGGGGTGAAAGAGAAGGTTGAAGGTGCCCTGTATCAGGGGGAGGCGGGTGAATTGGAGGGGCCCTTCATTGGTGAGCACGGTTGGGCACGAATCAATATCCGACCCTACCGTTCTCCTAGTAACAAGATTAAGGGTGTGGTGCTGACCAATAGCGATATCAGCCAACTCATCTGGCGTGAAAAGGAGTTGTCGGATGTCAATCAGCGCTTAAGAGAGAAAAAGACCGTGCTGGAGGAGGATGTCCAAACCAGAGGCATCGGAGAGGGGTGGTCTCTGCTGGACCGTGCACCACTGCCGATGTTGCTGATCAACCCCGAAGGGGGGGTCGAGCGGGCCAACTACGCCGCTGTAGACCATTTTGGGTATACCCTGCAAGAGGCGATGATCTCTAAACCGTTGGGCAATCTGTTTGAGCAGCTCACGTTCGAACAGATAGAGAAAAGCGCCGCAGAGGGGGAACCATTGAAAGGGATGACGCTGCTGAAGAAAGAGGGGGAGGCCGTGAGTGGGCAGACCCTGCAGTTGAGTCACTATGAAGAGGGGGGAGTGGAGCTGTTTATTATGGTGGTGGGGGGATGAGTTGTGAGCTGCAAGCTACAAGGGAACACTATTTCCAGGTATCGGGATGCTTATGTTTCATATGCAAGTATTCCCATCCAGCTTGCCATGATCTCAATTGCATTCATTTCTCTTCGCTATTTTTTCCAGCGCCATGGGTTCTTGTGTTTGTCGTAGAGATAAAAGAGGCCACTAATAAGTATCAGAGTTATCCCAAGCCCCGATGCCATGATCTCAATCTCATTCATTGTTATTTTCCTCTCTTTTTTCACTGACATGAATCATCAGCATACCAGTAATGTAGAACCCCAAAAACGCGAGTACACCAGCGCTAAACCCCAGTGGATTGCTCTGCGACCAATACGACTGGAAAAATACCAGTGCAGTAACAATGTTACCAAACGCAATCAACCCTCTGCCTGCCTCTTCTAACGATTTCATACTCTGAATTATACAACAACCTCCCTACTTTTTTACTGGAACAAGCTATGAGTGATCAAGACAATAACGAAACCCCAAATGCGGCACCTAAAAAGAAGAGAGTGGTGAAGAAGGCAACGGTCAAAAAAGCAGCGACTAAAAAATCGGTCAAGAAGAAAACTGCCCTCAAGAGGGCGGTGAGTAAACCACCCCGCAAACCAAGCGCCAAAAAACGCACCACCCGAGCGCAGCGTAGTGCCGCTGTCCCTTATCGCCGCACCCTCTACGAAGAGGACCTGCTGCATGAAAATGACAACAGTCGCTTTTTGCGAGAACTGCTGTTATCACTGAATGATTTCCAGAGAGGCGATTTCGAACACCTGTTACCGTGGGATATGCACGGTACCGAGGGAGAGATTGCCAACCTGCTTAATGAGATTATGATCCAGAACCACCACAGAGTGGAGGATGTGGAGACTCTGAGCCGTCAGATGGGAGAGGAGGGTGAATTCAGTCGCCGTCTCGGTCATGAGGGGCTCAGTGGGCGCTGGCGTGACGAGATTGATGCCTTGAATGGTCTGGTAGAGGGGCTGGTGCAGCCTGCGACCGAGATTGGCCGGGTGATTACCGCCGTCTCTGAAGGAGACCTGACCCAGCGTATGGAGCTGGAGGTGGAGGGCCGCGCACTACGGGGCGAGTACCATCGTATGACAACGGTGATCAACAGCATGGTGGATCAACTCAACCTCTTTACCAACGAGGTGACCAGGGTGGCAGTGCAGACCGGTACCGAGGGGGTACTGGGAGGACAGGCAGCTGTACCACAAGCACGGGGAGCATGGCGGGCGTTGACCGATGCGGTCAATACCATGGCCGATAACCTGACGCTGCAGGTACGGAATATTGCAGAGGTGACCACCGCTGTCTCCAACGGGGAGTTGACCCGCAAGATCACCATTGATGCCAGGGGTGAGGTGGGTGAGTTACGCAATACCATTAATGCGATGGTGGATCAGTTGGGGCTCTTCTCTTCCGAGGTGGTGCGTATTGCCCGTGAGGTGGGTACAGACGGTATCCTCGGTGGGCAGGCGGTGGTTCCGGGGGCGACCGGGGTTTGGCTGGATTTGACCCAAAACGTCAATACCATGGCCAACAACCTGACCAATCAGGTGCGTGGTATCTCCGGTGTAGTGACTGCCATTGCCCGGGGCGACCTGCGTCAACGGCTACGGATCGAGGCGCGAGGGGAAATTGCTGACCTGGTGACCGTTGTTAACGAAATGACAGATATGCTCAACAACTTCTCATCCGAGGTGACCCAGGTCGCCCGCGCGGTGGGGCTGGAAGGGGTGCTGGGTGGGCAGGCCAATGTTCAGGGGGTGGAGGGGACCTGGCGCGACCTGACCGATAATGTCAACCTGATGGCACAGAACCTCACCAATCAGGTGCGAAGTATTGCCGAGGTGACCAATGCGGTGGCACAAGGGGATCTGACCCGCAAGATTACAGTGGAGGCACGCGGTGAGATTGGTGAGTTGAGAAATACCATTAACATGATGGTGGATCAGCTTTCGATCTTCTCCAACGAGGTGAGCCGGGTGGCGCGTGAGGTGGGGACTGAGGGTGTTCTCGGTGGTCAGGCCAATGTGCCGGGAGTGACCGGAGACTGGTCCGAGCTGACCAATAATGTGAATCTGATGACCAGCAATCTCACCACCCAGGTACGGGGGGTGATCAATGTGGTGACCGCCATTGCCCGGGGCGACCTGCGCCAGCAACTACGGTTTGAGGCCAGGGGCGAAATCGCTGAACTGGTCGAAGTGATCAATGGCATGACGGGACGACTCAATAGCTTTTCGATCGAGGTAACCCGTATCTCCCGAGAGGTCGGTAGTGAAGGGATACTCGGTGGACAGGCACAGGTAGAGGGGATAGAGGGGAGCTGGCGCGACCTCACCGACAACGTCAATCTGATGGCGGGGAATCTTACCAGTCAGGTGCGAAACATCTCCGAGGTGACGACTGCCGTAGCC
>DUYW01000062.1 GCA_013349825.1 Gammaproteobacteria bacterium
GTGCCGCCAGAATTGATGTCCAAGTTCCAGATTAGCTTTTATGCAGATCCAGTTGATGCGGCCTTTAAAGCTTTAGGGGTTAGCTGACTTTTTACCTAGCCTCAAATTGATTGCAACACGCAGATAGATGGCTGGTCAATGAGGATGAGGAGTGCTCAGCCTGGAGGTGAAGTCGAGCCAAGGAGTGTAAGAATCACTTAATAAGATTGGGGTACTGAGTGTGCGTCCGCAGTAATTGAATACGCAGCAGTTGGTGATGACTGCTAACGCTAAGTTTTTTCAAAAAATATGTGCTCAGGGTATGAATAGAGATTAGTTCAACGCTGAGATAGTGCCCATACTAGGTGCTTGCCCGAGAATAGAAGTCGTAGCGAGGGGAAGCAGATTTGAGACAGATTTTTTTATTATTTGAGGCGAATAGTTCCACTATTTAACGAAAAGGATGGGAAAATATGACCAAATTCAGCTTTTCCGCAGTAGATTCCCTATTCTCGGACAGGCACCTAGGGGCCACGCGATATGTTTCGATGCAAATCGTGACCGACAAAAAGGAAAGTAATAATGTATGAAATTATCTGCCCACATTGCGAGAAAGCATTCAAAATTGATGAAGCTGGGTATGCAGACATACTCAAGCAGGTCCGTGACAGTGACTTTGAGCAACAGTTGCATGATCGGCTTGAGTTAGCTGAGCAAGATAAACGAAATGCCGTCCAGCTCGCCAAGAACGAGGTGGGTAGCGAAATGCAGAAGGCTACCGTAGCCAAAGATACTGAAATTCAGGAGCTGAAAGCCAGACTTGATGCTGGGGAGGTTGCACAGAAGCTTGCCGTGACTGAAGCTTTAAGCGCTGTGGAAAAAGAGCGCGATGAGCTAGCTAACGCACTGAAACAAGCCGAGCGTGATCAGAAGGCAGCCTCTGAATTAGCCGGTACGAGATTCTCAAGGGAGTTGCAGGAGGCGGCTGTAAAAAAGAATACAGAGATCCAGGGCTTAAAAGCCAAGCTCGATGCCAGTGAGCTTGAGCAGAAGCTTGCCATCACCGATGCAGTTAGTTTGGTTGAGAAAGAGCGTGATGCAATAAAGAATAGCCTTGAGCGAGCAGCGCTTGAAAAGCAACTCGCGGAGAAATCACTTAAGGATAAGTACGAGACGCAGATTCAGGATCGTGATGATGCGATTGAGCGCCTCCGCGATATGAAGGCTCGTTTATCGACAAAAATGGTTGGTGAATCGCTTGAGCAGCATTGTGAAACTGAGTTCAATCGCATTAGAGCAACGGCATTTCCGAGAGCATATTTTGAGAAGGATAACGATGCACGAAATGGTAGTAAAGGCGACTATATATTTCGCGACTTAGATGAGGCAGGCACTGAAATTGTGTCGATCATGTTTGAAATGAAGAATGAGAACGATGCCACCGCAACGAAGAAAAAGAATGAAGACTTCCTCAAAGAGCTCGATAAAGACCGCGCTGAGAAGGGGTGTGAGTATGCGGTGCTGGTTTCTCTCTTAGAGCCAGAGAGTGAGCTCTATAATACCGGTATTGTTGATGTGTTTCATCGCTACCCAAAGATGTATGTTGTTCGGCCGCAGCTCTTTCTTCCAATCATTACATTGTTGCGAAATGCAGCGACGAACTCATTGGAGTACAAGACTGAGCTCGCGCTTGTTAAGGCGCAGAACGTTGATGTCACAAGCTTCGAAAGTGATCTCGAAAACTTCAAGAGTGCATTCGGGAAGAACTATGACCTTGCTTCGAGGAAATTTCAAACAGCAATTGATGAGATCGATAAGTCAATTACTCACTTGCAGAAAACCAAGGATGCATTGCTTGGAACTGATCGAAATCTTCGTCTTGCAAACAATAAGGCTCAGGATGTAACGATCAAAAAACTAACTCGGCGTAACCCCACAATGGCATCTAAGTTTGACGAACTTAAGAACCAAGGGTCTTCTGATGCTGAATAATCCTGATGACGGTAACTGGCGATATTTTGCCTTGGAAGTGGCTTTGAGGTAGTTACGGACTCAGGAGGCTGTTAACAGCAAGTTGAGTATAAGCAAGAAAGGGGTGTGAAATAAAATGGATATGAGTAGAAGCCAAGCTGTAGAGCTCGTTGTCGAGCAAGGATTAACTAGAAAAGATGTTGCACAAAAGTTAGGAGTTAGTCCTTCAACGGTAGGAAGATGGGTGAGGCAGTATCTTCAGAATGAAGAAAGAGAGTATTATGATTTATTTACAAACTCCAGTGACGATTTCCAAAGAGGTGTGACCTATCTATTTTTGAAAAGTATTTTAGGGGATAGTTGCAAGTCTGATCTAATCTCGGTATTGGATGGAATATCGGAAAATAGCTGGAGGCGCGCACTCGAAAATGATTCGTATTCACAGAATATAGATAGGGGTTTTATGTTCCTTGAACGCGTAGTTTCAGCTCTGATAGGAGTTGATAAGGTTCCAGAAGGCCTTGGACCACTCTCAAAATATGCAGCAGATCAATGCCCATTAGTATCACGCCATATGACTAGGCACTCACAGGCGCAACTTGTAAAAGAAGTAATAACAAAAGGCATAGATAATCTTGTCGATATTCCTGTTCTTACTGAATCGATAGATAAACTGATTGAGAAAGAGAGTATTGAATATAAGATAGATATCATAAATAAAGCAGAATCTATTCTGAATAATTTATCTTCTATGATTGAGGTAGAGAAGTTTGTGTGCTTCGATCTTGTTGGTGAGGATCTATTAGAAACAATTTCAGCTTTTTCATCGTGGTCAATAGGCAACACCATTTTATTGGAAACTAAGAATATATCAGATATTGATCGTACAAAGAGCGTGTTTGGACCAGCTCTTTATACTTCTTCTGAGTATCCTATGCCAATAGGAAGTAAAGGGACGTATGATCTTCCTTGCCTTCAAATTGAACTTGAAATGATAAATGATAAATGTGATTATGATTTTGAAGAAGGCTTGTTACAAGTGTGGGCTTATGATTATTATCCGCATGAGATAATGACAAGAGTTATTCCAAAAGAGAAAATAAATCACTCGGATTTAGTGGATATTGATAAAATTGCTGAACTTTGTAAGAGTCATGCATATAGTGATCTGGATCAGATCGTTGGAATTGGTGATCCTATCTTAAAAACGTCACCATTATATGACTCAGCGCTGTTTAGTACATTAGAATACATGAGTGGGCGCGATGATTCAGTAGATTTAATAGAAGAATGCAAAGATTTATTGGTATTTCTGGATGATAAATTAAAGAACAGTGAGATAACACAATTGATTGAAGCATATGATATTTTGAAAGAAAATAACATATCAAGGAATAACTATATTCGTTGTCCAAATCATAATTCAAAACCAGCTGGACTTTTTTCTATGTTTTTTTCTGATGAGATTATTTACGACAACGAAATTGAAGTTGTAAATACTTATGATAGTAAAGGTGAAAATACCTTTGTTGCAATTGCTCAGCATGTCGGTGGATAGATTGTGTGATTTTACCGTGTTTAGTCTGTGGGCTGATCGTATTGTGCACAAAGGGGCAACCCAATGGGCCAACCCAAACAAGCCCTATCCACTCAACACCTCTATCAACGTATCACCACTATCCTTGATCGTGCGTAAGGGTTTGAATCAAGCATTGCATTAATTCATACACCCTGCCCCCATTCCAGCCTTCCCCCTGCAAGGAGGAAGACGTTGGCGTATGAAGCAACTTATGCAACTATTGATAGTTCGTCAATCACAGTATGGTCTATCCTACTGGCTGATTGGAAATTACCTTCGGCTGAGTTGTTCAACACAGCTTAGATAACGTTGTTCATCAGGGGTTTGGTTGTCACGTTGTCCATTCCATAAGGCCTCCCCCAGGCACTCCATCATCTGATGTTCTGTGGCGTGGCCATCACCGGTTAAACGGAGCAGTTTTTGAGTGGCAGCACGAATACCGGGTGGACGGTCGGTGGAGAGCTGCTCACGAATGGCGAGATGCATCCCCATATGGAGAAAAGGGTTGCTCTCTCCCATCTCGGGTGTCCACTCTTTGTTGAGCTGCTCTTCCCCTTGTTGCAGTAGTGTGTGGTACTCAGGGTGCAGCTCAATAATGTCAGCAACCTGAGCCTCTAACGGTTCCAACGGGAGTTTTTTGCACTGTTTTTGCCACGCCTGAAGGTAGAAGCGGCGCATCTCGTCACGGTTCTGGGTAAACAGCATATCAGGCCGTTTTGTCTCGGTATTCGCAGAGATCAAGAATGCAACATTCAGCACACTTGGGCTTACGGGCGATACAGGTGTAGCGACCATGCAAGATCAGTAGATGATGTGCATCTTGTAGATAGATCTTTGGAACAAATTTGAGCAACTTCTTCTCTACCTCCAGTACATTTTTTCCCGGAGCAAGTTTGGTGCGGTTGGAGACACGGAAAATATGGGTATCGACCGCTATGGTGGGTTGTCCAAAGGCGGTGTTAAGTATGACATTGGCTGTCTTGCGCCCTACACCGGGAAGAGACTCCAGTGCCTCTCTCTGATCAGGGACGACATCGTTGTACTGTTGATGAAGGATCTGTGCCGTCTGTAACAGATGCTTTGCCTTGCTGTTGAAGAGACCGATGGTTTTAATATATTTTTTGATGCCCGTTTCACCCAGCTCAAAGATCGCCTTCGGTGTATTGGCAACCGGGAAAAGTTTCGCCGTTGCCTTGTTGACCCCCACGTCGGTGGCCTGTGCCGAGAGCAATACAGCGGTCAACAGCTCAAATGGAGTGCTGTAGTTGAGTTCTGTGGTCGGTTCTGGAATGGCCTCATCCAGACGACTGAAGATCTGTTCACGGATCTGCTTGTTCATCGAACTTAAGCAGTTTGTGGTTGCAGGGCTGTGCGTGCGGAAACAGCCTCTGTCATCCGTTGGTCGATTCGGTTTTTGGCCGCAATGATCAACCCCAGGCCGATAAAAGCACCGGGTGGCAGAATAGCCAACAGGAAGCCCCGATAATCCTCTATCAGGGTTATGGTCATCCACTCTGCCCCTTCACCAAACATCAGATCAGATTGAGCGAATAGCGTCCCGAAGCCAAACAGCTCACGCAGTCCACCCAGCAGCATCAACAACAGGGTAAAACCAACGCCCATGCTAATGGCATCAACCAGAGCAGGGAGTAGGCTGTTACGGCTGGCAAAGGCCTCGGCGCGGCCAATAATAGCGCAGTTGGTGACGATCAGCGGAATGAAGATTCCTAACACCAGAAAGAGTTCGTGGAACCAGGCGTTCATCGCCAGTTCAATACCCGTGACGGTAGAGGCAATGATCAGAACAAAGACGGGAATGCGGATCTCCTGAGAGATAAAGTTGCGGATCGAAGAGACCATCAGGTTAGAGATAATCAGGGTAAGCGTAGTTGCCAGTCCTAGCCCCAAGCCGTTAATCGTGGTGGTTGTCACCGCCAGAAGCGGGCACAGCCCCAGTAGCTGAACCAGGCCGGCATTGTTGGTCCAGAGGCCATCACTGAGCAGTTTGCGATAATGGGTCAAAGGTTTCTCCTTCGCAGTTGTTTCACTCATGATGCAGGCTTCTCCTGTAACAGGGTTTTCCGGTGCTGTTTGAAGTAGAGCAGGCTGTTGTGGACTGCCCGGATCACAGCGCGGGGTGTAATGGTGGCTCCGGTAAATTGATCAAAGCGACCACCATCCTTTTTGACGTTCCACTGCGAATGACTCAGGTTATCAAGAGAGTGTCCGTTGAAACCGAGAACCCATTTCGATTTTTTGATATCGATCAGATCCCCCAGCCCCGGAGTTTCGCTGTGGCGGAGTATACGCACCCCGATGACGGTGCCATCCTGACGGATAGCGACCAGAAGGTCGATGGTGCCACTGTAACCCTCCTCAGTTGTAGGGGTGAGGAGTACCGTATGGACCGCCCCCTGTAACTTGGCGAGATAGGCATAGCTTGTCTCTGTAGTGCCTAAGTGGGGATCAGCAGCTACAGTGATGCGCTCTTCTAACAGGCTGTTGTCGTAAGCACTCTCGTGAACCAGTTGCCCCAGAGACTTAAGTAGAGAGAGTCTCTGATTCTCGGCGATCTGCTGTTTGGTCTCTTCATAGGTGAAGGCCACCAGCGCAGTACCCAGAAAGGCGAATAGTGCCAGTACGCCAGCGCTCCGTAGTGCAATTTGAGCCACCTCTCTCATGGACGGGCCTCTCGATTGCCGCCGTAGATGGTGGGTTGGGTAAAATGATCAATCAAGGGTGCAAACATGTTCATCAACAGTACGCTGAAGGCAACTGCATCGGGATAACCGCCCCAGGTACGGATGATATAGTCGAGTACTCCGATCCCCACACCAAACCAGATACGCCCCATAGGTGTGGTGCTTGCAGTCACCGGATCGGTGGCGATGAAGAAGGCACCGAGCATGATGCCACCACTCAGTAGATGGTAGAGTGGTGTGGCGTAACTATTGGGATCAATAAGGTTAAAGATGAGTGCGGTCAGGAAAAGTCCGCCCAGAACACTGAGAGGAATGTGCCAACTGATGGTGCGGGTGAAGAGCAGTATCAATCCACCCACAAGGAAAGCGATATTGATCCACTCCCAGCCTGGGCCAGCAAGCAGACCGTTGGGAAGTTTTAACAGTGACTCTTGCAGAGTGAGGCCCTGGATCAGGCCGGTCTTCAGACCTCCGAGCGGAGTGGCTCCGGTCAGTGTATCTACTGTTGTGGGTCCGGTGCCGAAGATCACCTGTGAAGCGGCTGTCCAGGAGAGGGGCTCTCCCTGAATACCTGCTGCCGGTAACCAACTGGTCATCTCCAGTGGGAAAGAGACCAGCAAAATGACATAACCGATCATGGCAGGATTAAACGGGTTCTGTCCAAGCCCACCATAGAGCTGTTTAGCGAGAATGATTGCAAACAGAGTGCCGAGTAGAGTCATCCACCAGGGGAGTAGCGGAGGCAGGGAGGCGGCGAGTAGCAGGGCGGTCAATATGGCACTGAGGTCGTTGAGTTCATTGATTGGGTTGCGTCCCCGTATCAATAGAATTGCGGCTTCGGCAACCATTGCTGTGGGTACGACAATAGCGACATGAATCCATACACCCGGTCCAAAGATCCATCCCAATGCGAACAGCCCGGGGAGCATGGCAAAGATGACGGTTGCCATCTCTTTGGTCGTACTACTGCTGTTATGGGGAACCATCTTGGAGACCATTCAAATTTCTCCTGTTCGGCTCAATAGCCAGATTCTGGAGTGGTTGTTGACGGGCAAAAAATCAGTTTTAAAACTATAGGTCCTGCCATGCTTATGAAGACTGCAATAGCGGCTTGAACGGTTACAACAGTATGCTGAGTGATTGCCCATTGATTTGTCTTACTCTTTGTCTTGTTCTGTAGCGGCATTACGTGCTGCTTTCTTTGCTTTGGCGCGTTCGATGGCAGCCTCAATAGCGGCCTGTTTTTCTTTTTTTTCGCCGTTTTCACCCGCACTTGGCTGTCTCTTCTCTTTTGCCTTCAGTGCCGCTTTCTTTTCGGCTAACTTACGCGCCTTCTCCTCTTTTTCACGCTGGATGCGGGCATCGCGGAATTCATGACGTTGACGTGCCTGTTCTGCTTTGATCTTCTCCTGCTGTTGGTTACGTAACACCCCCTTGGCATGGCGATAGTAGTCGACCAGTGGAATCTGACTGGGGCAGACATGGTTACAGCAGCCGCATTCGATGCAGTCAAACAGGTGTAGCTGCTCCGCATCATCAAAGTTTCGAGCCTGGGTGGCCCAGAAAAGCTGCTGTGGAAGCAGATTAGCAGGGCAGGCATCACTACAGGCGGCGCAGCGGATACAATTTCGTATCGGCGCTGTTTTGACCGGAGGTACTTCGGGTTCAACAATGAGACAGTTGAGGGTCTTGGTAATTGGACTGTTGAGGTCTTTTAGCGAAAACCCCATCATCGGTCCACCGACTGTTACAGCGACTGGCTGATCACAGCCACACTCCTCTAACAGTTCGTTGATCGGGGTACCAACCGCCACCTCGTAGTTTCCGGGGTGAGAAACTCCGCTACCGGTAACGGTTACCACACGGTGGGTTAGTGGTTGCTCCATCATCGCAGGGTAGATGGCGTGTGCGGTGGCAATGTTCTGGCAGAGAATGCCGATCTGGTGAGGAAGTCCGCCGCTGGGTACCTCTTTACCTGTAAGAATCTGGATCAGCTGTTTCTCCCCCCCGGATGGATAGAGGGTGGGACAACGGACCACCTCAATGGGTACCTTGCTATTGGCAGCAGCTTTGCGCATCGACTCAATGGCTTCGGGCTTGTTGTCTTCAATACCAATCAGGATCTCTTTCGGTTGTAGCAGGTGGTTCATCAGCTCGATACCGTGGATGATCTGTTCGGGACGCTCACGCATCAGTCGGTCATCACAGGTGATGCGGGGTTCACACTCCATACCATTGAGAATCAGTGTCTCAATCGACTGTTGAGTACCACTGAGCAATTTGGGGGCGGTGGGAAAACCAGCGCCACCCAAGCCAATAATACCGGCCATGCGGATGCGTGAGATCATCTCTTCATCAGTGATACCCTTGAGTAGTGTTTCGATAGCCATCAACTCTTTTGAGGGCGTGGGACCACAACCGCTGGCCTGTAACACGATGGCAGGGCTCTGCAGCCCGGATGGGTGGGTAAAAGGGCGTTGCTCTATAGCGATGACGGTGCCGTTACAGGGGGCATGCACAGGTACACTGAGTGGGTTGAAACACTCGCTGAGCTTTTGTCCCTGCACCACGGAATCACCGACCTGAACAATCGGCCGGTTGAAGGCACGAATCCCCTGATTGAGCGAGATCACCACTTTTCCACGGTTCTTGAATGGAGTAATGGGGAGGTTGCGCGTCAGCTCTTTCAGCTCAGGTGGGTGAACACCTCCGTGAAAATGGTGTAGCGTCTGTCTCATGCGGTCTGCTCCACCACATTTGAACCCTCTCCCGGCTCAGGCCAGATCCAGTTTTCGGTGGTGCCTGGAATCTCTACCATGGTGATACAGTCGACCGGGCAGGGGGGGAGACAGAGTTCGCAGCCAGTACACTCTTTCTCAATCACGGTATGCATCTGTTTGGCGGTTCCTAAAATGGCATCGACAGGGCAGGCCTGGATACAGAGGGTGCAGCCGATACAGGTCTGCTCATCGATCAAGGCCAGTGATGGTAGTCGCTGCTCCTGTTCCAGTGCTACAGGCTCACGGTCCAGAAGATCGGAGAGTGCAACCATCACACTCTCCCCTCCGGGAGGGCAGAGATTGATCTCTGCGTCACCGTTTGCAATCGCCTCAGCATAGGGGCGGCAGCCGGGGTAGCCACACTGACCGCACTGGGTCTGTGGTAACAGTTGATCGACCTGCTCAACAACCGGGTCCCCCTCTACACGGTAGCGAATGGAGGCGTAACCGAGCAGAGCACCAAAGCTGGCGGCGAGCAGGCCGATGGCTAGAATTGCACTAACCATGGACCAGCCCGGCAAAACCCATAAAGGCGATGGAGAGCAGCCCGGCGGTGATCATCGCTATGGAGGCACCTTGAAAGGGTTGAGGTACATCAGCTGCTGCAATTCGTTCGCGAATCGCAGCAAATGCAACCAGTACAAGTGAGAAACCAACGGCTGCACCAAAGCCGAAAGCGGCAGACTCAATGAAGCTGTGTTGCTCTCGGGTATTGAGCAGAGCAACACCCAATACCGCACAGTTGGTGGTGATCAGAGGTAAAAAGATACCCAGTACCTGGTAGAGCATCGGGCTGGTTTTATGGACAAACATCTCGGTGAAATTGACCACAGCAGCAATCACCAGAATAAAGGCGATAGTACGCAGATACTCCAGCTCCAGAGGGGCTAATAGATATTCATTGACCAGATAGCTGAGTGCGGCTGAAAGGGTGAGCACAAAGGTGGTCGCAAAGCCCATGCCGATGGCGGTCTCCAGCTTGCGTGAGACCCCCATGAAGGGGCAGAGTCCCAGAAACTTCACCAGGACGAAGTTGTTGACCAGAATGGTACTGATCAGAATGAGTGCAATTTCAGTCAAACTATTTTCTCAGTTAGTGATTGCGTTGAGTAACCGTATGGATGGTTATTTTACTCGCATTCCGGGTTGTGCCCCTTCATGTGGTTCAAGAATGTACAGATCTTTACCGCCAGGACCCGCAGCCAGCACCATCCCCTCGGAAACACCAAAACGCATCTTGCGTGGTGCGAGGTTGGCAACCATCACGGTCAATTTTCCTTGCAGCTCTTCGGGGCTGTAAGCGGACTTGATTCCGGCAAAGACATTGCGTTGTTCATCGCCAATATCCAGTGTCAATTGCAATAATTTATCAGCCTTCTTTACATGTTCTGCCTTCACAATACGTGCGATACGCAGATCCAGCTTGGCAAAATCTTCAAATTGAATCTCCTCGGCAACAGGCTCCACGGATGTTGTGTCCGGTTCAGAGGAGGACTTTTTGCTCGGCTGATTTTGAGTGTTATCAACTGTATTTGCGTTTGAGTGGGTACTGGTGAGCGTCTCTCTGGAATCCTCCAGCATCGCCTCAACCGCCTTCTCATCTACACGCTGCATCAATGGTTTGAACTTATTGATGGTAGTACCTTCCAGTGGCTGTTGTAACGTACCCCAGTTGAGCGGGCCGGCATTGAGGAAGGATTCTACATTCTCTGCCATCTCCGGCAGTACCGGCTTGAGGTAGGTCATCAGCGCACGGAACAGGTTAAGACCCACGCTGCAGGCATCCTGTACCTCCTGCTCTTTACCAGCCTCTTTGGCGAGAACCCAGGGCTTCTTCTCATCAATATAACGGTTGGCCTGATCGGCTAAAGCCATAATCTCGCGTATGGCACGACCAAAATCACGATCTTCGTAGTGCTGGGCAATCGAACTACCTTGCTCAACAAAGCTTTTGTAGAGTTCAGGCTCCGCAATCCGGGGCGAGAGCCGGCCCTCAAAGCGTTTGCTGATAAAACCGGCACAGCGGCTGGCAATGTTGACTACCTTACCGACCAAATCAGAGTTGACGCGTGCCCGGAAATCATCCAGATTGAGGTCAAGATCTTCAATGCCGTGGCCCAGCTTGGCCGCAAAGTAGTAGCGTAACGCCTCAGGGTTGAGGTGGTCGAGCCAGGAACGTGCCTTGATAAAGGTGCCACGTGATTTAGACATCTTCTGCCCATTGACCGTGAGGAAACCGTGAGCATTGATTGCAGTCGGGGTACGGAAACCAGCCCCCTCCAGCATTGCCGGCCAGAACAAGGCATGAAAGTAGATGATATCTTTGCCGATAAAGTGGTAGAGCTCAGCCTCAGAATCCTTACTCCAAAAATCATCAAAATCAACGTCATTTTTGGCACAGAAATTTCTGAAGCTGGCCATATAACCAATGGGGGCGTCGAGCCAAACGTAGAAGTATTTGTTATCACTGTCTGGGATCTCAAAGCCGAAGTAGGGGGCATCACGGGAGATATCCCACTCCTGCAGACCAGCCTCAAACCACTCATCCAGTTTTTTAGCGACCTCGCTCTGTAGGTGACCGCCATGGGTCCACCCCTTCAACATCTCTTCAAAGTCGGAGAGCTTGAAGAAGTAGTGTTCAGACTCTTTACTGATGGGCTTGGCCCCGGAAACTGCTGAGATGGCATTCTTCAATTCTGCTGTGGAGTAGGTGGCGCCACATTTTTCACAGTTATCTCCATACTGATCGTCGGCACCACATTTGGGGCAGGTCCCCTTGATGAAACGGTCTGGCAGGAACATCTCCCGCTCTGGGTCATAGGCCTGCTCAATGGTACGAGTGGTGATATGACCGGCGTCACGCAGCCGCAGATAGATCTCTGATGCCTGCTGGCGGTTCTCCTCCGAGTGAGTGGAGTGGTAGTTATCAAAATGGATCAGAAATTCAGCAAAATCAGCCTGGTGCTCTTTTGCAACAGCTTCAATCAGCGTCTCTGGAGTGATTCCTTCATTCTGTGCGCGCAACATGATCGGGGTGCCGTGGGCATCATCAGCACAGACGTAGTAACAGGTATGCCCCTGCATCTTCTGAAAACGTGCCCAGATATCGGTTTGGATGTACTCCACCAGATGGCCAATATGGATACTTCCATTGGCGTAGGGGAGGGCGCTGGTAATCAGGATCTTACGGGGGGTAGCATTGGGCATAGTTTGATTCAATGGTTGTGGTCAAAAATGTAGAGCGGGCATTTTATCCAATTGGCCTCTAAACTACACGCCTCTTTTCAGTTCAAAATACCTCTGTAACTACATAATAACTAATAACCAACAAAAATTGTCAAGAAATAGGTTATCACTTAAATTCAAGTGATGTTAGTATTAGCGCATCCTGTTAAATGATTAAATTTTGGAGTGTACGATGTCAGAATTGACCCGCGAGGCTATTGAGTCTGCAATCAAAAACTATATTGACCCTTATCTGGATAGTGATCTGGTCTCCGCCAAATCACTCAAAGAGATAGAAATAGATGGGGGCCATGTCACCGTTCAGATTGAGTTAGGATTTCCTGCAAAAGGGTATGTTGACGAACTGGGCGCCAAACTGACAGAGATGGTGAAGGGGGTCGAAGGGGTTACTGAAGTTACGATGAATGTGAGCTGGAAGGTTGTTTCCCATGCGGTACAGAAAGGGGTTCAGGCCGTCAACGGTGTGAAAAACATCATTGCAGTGGCTTCCGGTAAAGGGGGGGTTGGAAAGTCAACTACAGCAGTTAATCTTGCACTGGCTCTCTCTGCTGAGGGTGCCAACGTAGGAATGCTCGACGCTGATATCTATGGTCCGAGCCAGCCGCGTATGTTGGGTGCTCAGGGGGCGAAACCAGAATCTCCAGATGGAAAAATGCTGAAACCGGTCAACTCCTACCATATTCAGTCAATGTCAATCGGTTATCTGGTTGAAGAGGACACACCGATGATTTGGCGTGGTCCGATGGTGACACAGGCTCTGGAGCAGTTACTTAAAGAGACTATGTGGGAAGATCTTGATTATCTGGTGATTGATCTTCCTCCGGGCACTGGTGATACCCAGCTGACACTGGCGCAAAAAATTCCGGTCAGTGGTGCGGTGATTGTTACCACCCCACAAGACATTGCACTGTTGGATGCGGTCAAGGGTCTGAAGATGTTTGAGAAGGTTGAGGTACCGGTGTTGGGTGTTGTTGAGAATATGAGTATCCATATCTGTTCCAACTGTGGTCACGAAGAGCACATCTTTGCCGAAGGCGGCGGACGTCGTATGGCAGAGGATGAGCAGGTCGATTTCCTGGGTGGTCTGCCACTGGATAAAACCATTCGTAGTGATACCGATGAGGGTAAACCAACCGTAGTCGCTGACCCGGAGGGGCAGATTGCCACCATCTATCGTGATATTGCACGCCGTACCTCTGCCAAATTGGCGCAACAGAAGAAAGATTTTACAACCAAGTTCCCCAATATCGTTATTCAGTAACTGAGGCATCCTGTAGTCAAAACCGCCATATGCTATAGGGTGTATGGCGGTTTTTTGTTTGTGGGAGAGATATACTCCACTCAATTATCTTATAAGGAATGGTGTAATGGTTGATGAGTTGAATAAATGGGATCTACGCTTTCTGGGGTTGGCAGCTCATGTGGCGCAATGGTCTAAAGACCCCAGTACACAGGTGGGTTCTGTAGTGGCAAGTGATAAACGGGTGGTGTCACTCGGTTTTAATGGATTCCCGCAAGGGCTTTCCGATGATCACCGTCTCCATGATCGTGAGACCAAATACTCCCTGGTATTGCATGCAGAGGAGAATGCACTGCTCTTCTCAGGGGCTGATTTGAGGGGAAATACAATTTATGTCTATCCGTTACCCCCCTGTTCGCGCTGTGCTGTCAAGATTATTCAATCGGGTATTACCCGTGTGGTAACGACCATTCCTGAGGATATGGAACGCTGGGAGGAGAGTGTTGCACTGACCCGTACCATCTTTCAAGAGGTGGGTGTTGAGATGGTTGAGGTGCCAATTTCTCTGATTGATACAGAACTTTTAAATACCTGAAACTGCAAAGTGCTGCCTGCTTTCCCCGGGGGCTTGTCCGAGAACAGAAGTCGTAGTGAGGGGAACCTGATTTGAGACAGAATTTTTCACTGTTTGAAATGAATAGGGATTAATAATTAAGCATAGAAAAATGACCAAACACATTTTTTTATAGCAGATGTTCATTAATTCAACAGATTCATAAGGTTCTTTATACGGGATTTAGTTTGAGAGGATAAAAATAACAGAAGCGGGCTATGCACTTGACGTGAGTAACCCCTATATGTAGTGTTTTGAGGAGTGAGCACCAAACAAACACCAATAGCTGGAATTGACTACCCTCGTACAC
>DUYW01000063.1 GCA_013349825.1 Gammaproteobacteria bacterium
CCCGCCGTTGGATAACGTACATGGCCAATCCCCATAGCTCCCTTCAACCGCACCATGTGGCGGGTATGGAAAACATCTTTAACCAAGCCATTGCCCTTACGAAGGAACACCTTGCCCTGCTCACAGGTGATGATACCCGCAGCATCCTGTCCACGGTGCTGTAGAACCGTTAACCCATCATAGAGCGCCTGGTTAACCGCCGAGTTCGAAACAATTCCAATGATTCCGCACATAAATAGATATTCTTTGGTTAATTAACGAAAGGAAGTATACGAGAAATAGTCCTGCACATGTGCAGGAAGTTGCCCCCTCACCCAGACCGCAAGATCTTCAAAATGGTGAATCAGAGAAGACTCCTGCCACCACGGGTCTTGAGGCAAGGGTGTTGCACCTGCTAGCAACACCAGCAAAGAGATCATCAACACCCCTCTCGCCATCCCAAACAATACCCCTAACAGGTGATCCATCCCGCCAAATCCGGTAAAATCTACCACACTCTGTATCGCACGGTTGACCAGTGCTCCCAGTATCAGCGTTACCAGAAAAAGTGCCGCAAATGCGGTTGCAGTACGTAGTGAAGGGGTCTGAATCATCGAGGTAAACAGATCCGCTTGATCTGCTGAAAAATTGATCGCCACCCAGAATGCAACCATCCAGGTGACCAAAGAGATCGCCTCACTGAAAAACCCACGTAGCAGACTGATTCCGGCAGAGATCAACACCACTGCCAGGATCACAAAATCGACACCGACCAACCCACTCTCCTCAATCACAATTGTTCTCCTGAAACTACCCTAACGGACGCATCTGAGGAAAGAGCAGTACATCACGTATGGAAGGTGAGTCAGTAAACAGCATCACCAGACGATCAATACCAATTCCTTCACCTGCAGTCGGCGGCATACCATGCTCAAGTGCGGTCACATAATCCTCATCATAGTGCATCGCCTCATCATCCCCCGCCTCTTTCTCTGCGACCTGTGCCCGGAAACGCTCTGCCTGATCCTCATAATCATTCAACTCTGAGAAACCATTGGCAATCTCACGCCCTCCCACAAAGAACTCAAAGCGATCGGTAACAAACGGGTCCTCATCATTGCGACGCGCCAACGGAGATACTTCCGTTGGATAGGCAGTGATGAAGGTTGGGTGCATCAGACGATGCTCAACAGTCTTCTCAAAGATCTCAATCTGTACCTTGCCGAGTCCATAGGACTCTTTCAGCGGAATATCCAGCCTCTCCGCTACCGCACGGGCCTGTTCAAGTTCATCCAACTGCGCCTCACTCAAATCTGGGTTAAAGTGAAGAATTGACTCTTTAATCGTCATCCGTACAAAGGGGCTACCGAAGTCATAGGTGTCCCCTTGATATTTGACCTCTGTTGAACCCAGCACCTCTTGAGTAATGCCGCGCAGCATCGCCTCCGTGGTATCCATCAGGTCGTTATAGTCGGCATACGCCTCATAAAATTCAATCATGGTGAATTCTGGATTATGACGAGTCGATAACCCCTCATTACGGAAGTTACGATTGATCTCATAGACCCGCTCAAAACCACCCACGACCAGACGCTTCAGATAGAGTTCAGGAGCAATGCGCAGAAACAGCTCCATATCCAACGCATTATGAAAAGTGGTAAACGGACGTGCAGTGGCCCCACCGGGGATCGCCTGCATCATTGGTGTCTCCACCTCCATGAAGTTGCGTGCATTGAGGAAATTACGGATATATTGGATCACCTGTACACGAGTCTTGAAGACATCGCGAGAGGCATCATTCATGATCAGGTCGATATAACGCTGACGATAACGTGCCTCAGTATCGGTCAGGCCATGAAACTTCTCCGGCAGCGGGCGTACCGATTTGGTCAACAGACGCAGCTTGTCGACCTTGACGGAAAGCTCTCCGGTCTTGGTCTTGAACATCACCCCTTCCGCACCGATGATATCGCCGAGATCCCACTTTTTAAAAGAGAGATAGACACCCTCTGGCAGCGAGTCACGCTGGATAAAGAGCTGAATCTTGCCACTCATATCCTTCACATGGGTAAAGGCTGCTTTACCCATGATGCGCTTGGCCATCATCCGTCCTGCAACAGCGACACGAATACCCTGATCTTGCAGCGTATCGGCATCCATCTCACCATATTCGGCATGAAGTTCACCCGCCATCACATTGCGACGAAAGTCGTTGGGGAAGGCATTCCCCTCTTCGCGCAGCAGATCCAGCTTCTGGCGGCGCTCGGCAATTAAACGGTTCTCATCGACCTCTTGATTCTGCTCTTTTGACATCTTAATCCACTCTATATTTATCTGTATTGAGGATTCCATCTCCTCGGTTGACTCTATTACAACCCTGACTTCAGGCTCTCCTCGATAAAGGGGTCGAGATCCCCATCCAGTACCGCTTGCGTATTTCCGGTCTCATGGCCAGTACGCAGGTCCTTGATCCGCGACTGATCCAATACATAGGAGCGGATCTGGCTACCCCAACCAATATCCGATTTGGCATCCTCTGCCGCCTGCTTCTCCTCATTTTGTTTCATCAACTCCATCTCAAACAGCTTGGCCTTTAACATACTCATTGCTGTGGCTTTATTCTTGTGTTGTGAACGCTCATTCTGACACTGCACCACAATCCCCGAAGGTTCATGGGTGATGCGGACCGCCGAGTCAGTGGTATTGACGTGCTGACCCCCTGCCCCTTGTGCGCGATAGGTATCCACACGCAGGTCAGCCGGATTGATATCTACCTCAATATCCTCATTCACCTCTGGATAGACAAACACCGAAGAGAAGGAGGTGTGACGACGATTACCGGAGTCAAATGGAGATTTACGCACCAGACGATGCACCCCGGTCTCGGTGCGCAGCCATCCAAAGGCATACTCTCCCTTTATCTGTATGGTAGCAGACTTGATCCCCGCCACCTCTCCGGCAGAGGCCTCCATCAACTCCACCGCAAATCCCCTTCGCTCCCCCCAGCGCAGATACATCCGCAGCAACATCTCGGCCCAATCCTGCGCTTCAGTACCACCCGACCCTGATTGAATATCAATATAGGCATTGGAGGCATCCTGCTGCCCGGAGAACATACGCTGAAACTCTAATGCCTCAATCTGTAGTGTCAAAGCCTCAAGATCAGCAACCACCTCATTGACAATATCCTCATCAGATTCAGCCTCGGCCATCTCCAGCAGCTCACGCGCATCATTGGCACCCGCAGCAAGCTGATCTAACCCATCCACCACCTTCTCAAGGCGAGATCGCTCACGCCCCAATTCCTGCGCCCGATCGGGGTTGTTCCATACCTCAGGAGACTCCAGCTCCCGATTGACCTCAATTAATTGCTCTGCCTTTTCAGCATAGTCAAAGGTACCCCCTCAGGGATTCAGTACGCCCTTGCAGTTCATTGATCTGGTGGTAAATGGGGTTGATTTCAATCATCGCGGTTCAGGTCGGTTTCCCAGATAAACAGGGGCTAAAAAGAGGCGGGAATTATACAAGGCACCTCCAAAAATAGCCATTTGTGCAACAGGTAGAGCGCTTCACCCCTTCCGGTCATCGCAATAGGCTGGAAAAGATCAGCCCCAGTACCGAGCGAGATTGCGACTATCTCAACCCCAACACATCCTGCATATCAAACAGGCCTTTTTCCTTATCCATCAACCAACCGGCAGCACGAACTGCACCCTTGGCGAAAGTGAGACGGCTGGAGGCTTTATGGGTGATTTCGACCCGCTCACCGATATCAGCAAACAGTACGGTGTGGTCACCGACGATATCTCCAGCACGGATGGTCTCGAAACCGATGGTTTTACGGTCACGTTCACCGGTATTGCCCTCTCGACCATAGACGGCGCACTCTTTGAGGTCACGACCCAGCGCATCGGCCACTACCTCGCCCATGCGTAGCGCAGTACCGGAGGGTGCATCAATTTTATGACGGTGGTGCCCTTCGATCACCTCGATATCGACCTCATCTCCCATCACACGGGCGGCGATATCAAGCAGTTTGAAGCAGAGGTTTACACCCACACTCATATTGGGGGCAAAGACGATGGCAATCTCTTTCGCAGCCTCTGCGATTTTCGCCTTCTCTTCATCGCTGAAGCCGGTGGTGCCGATCACCATTTTGGTGCCACTATTACGGCAACGCTCGATATTTTCGAGGGTGACGTTGGGGCGGGTGAAGTCGATCAGCACATCTGCCCCCTCCAGTGCCGCCTCTGGATTATCACCTAATACAACACCCAGCTTTCCCAGTCCAGCCAGCTCTCCGGCATCGGCACCCAGCATTGAGCTTTCACTGTGCTCAATCGTTGAGTGCAATATTGCTGTCGACTCTTCATGGACCGCCTCTATCAAGCTGCGCCCCATACGTCCCGCTGCACCAGTAATTGAGATATTTACCTTACTCATTCTGCCAAGTCCTCAAAAAAACCTTTCACCTTATCCAACCAGGAGGAGTGTTGCGGACTATGCTTTTCACTCTTCTCATCCAGCGAATCGCCAAACTGTTTCAACAACTCTTTCTGTTTGTTATTGAGTTTAACCGGTGTCTCAACCGTGATTCGGCACATCAGATCCCCCGGGCCGTGGCTACGCACTGACTTGACCCCCTTCCCACGAAGACGGAACAGCTTACCGGTCTGTGATTCGGCTGGAATTTTCAGCTTGACGCATTGATTATTCCCCAGACAGGGTACATCCACCTCACCACCGATGGCGGCTGTAACTATCCCGACAGGAATTTCACAGTAGAGATTATCCCCATCACGGGTAAATAGTGCATGCTCTTTGACCCGCACTTCGACAAAGAGATCACCTGAAGGGCCACCATTCTCGCCCGCTTCACCTTCACCGGTAAGACGCACCCGGTCTCCGGTATCGACTCCACCCGGAATTTTCACCGAGAGTGTCTTCTCTTTCTTCACCTTGCCCTGTCCATGGCAGGCTGCACAAGGATCTTTAATCTCTTTACCTGCACCATGACAGCTGGGACAGGTCTGTGCTACGGAGAAAAACCCCTGTTGCATCCGTACCTTTCCAGCTCCACCACAGGTCCCACAAGTGACTGGAGAGCTGCCGGGTTTGGCTCCGGTTCCACTACATTTTCTACAGGTTTCAGAAGTTGGTATTCTGATTTCCCGAGTTACACCAGAGATCGCCTCTTCCAGTGTTAACTCCATACGGTAGGCGAGATCAGCTCCACGATAGACCCGAGGGCCGCCCCGGCTACGACCACCACCCCCACCTCCGCCAAAGAATTCACTGAAGATATCCTCAAACCCTCCGAAGCCTCCACCACCGCCAAAACCACCCTGCCCACCACCCATTGAGGGGTCCACACCGGCATGTCCAAACTGGTCATATGCTGCACGTTTCTGGCTATCATTGAGGACTTCATAGGCCTCTTTAACCTCTTTGAATTGTGCTTCAGTATCTTCATCACCCGTATTACGGTCAGGATGATATTTCATCGCCATACGGCGATATGCTTTCTTCAGGTCTGCCTCACTGGCATTGCGATCTAACCCAAGGACCTCGTAATAATCTCTTTTAGACATACTTTTTATTCACTTTATAAAATCACGTAAAGCCGCGAAGGCACAAAGAGGGTTCATCTCTCTTTGTGCCTTCGCGGCTTTTAGCTGAAAAAAGGGGGGATGACGTTATTTCTTGTCATCCACCTCCTCAAACTCTGCATCGACTACATCATCATCCCCAGAAGCTGGCCCTGCATCTGCAGCATCTGCGGCACCGGCAGCATCACCTTCACCACCTTGTGCATACATACGCTCTGCCATCTTGCCGGAGGCATCTGCCAACGCCTTGGTCTTCTCTTCAATAACGGCAACGTCATCACTGTCCATCACACCTTCGAGATCAGTAATGGCCGCTTCAATTGCACTCTTCTCATCTGCCTCTACCTTATCACCCGCCTCTTCTATTGCTTTACGGGTCGAGTGAATCAGACCATCCGCCTGATTGCGTGCAGCCACCAACTCCTGGAACTTCTTGTCTTCATCTGCGTGCGCTTCTGCATCACGCACCATCTTTTCGACCTCATCATCGCTGAGACCACTGGAGGCCTTAATGACAATCGATTGCTCCTTGCCCGTTGCCTTATCTTTGGCAGATACATTCAAGATACCATTGGCATCGATATCGAGGCTGACCTCAATTTGTGGTGTACCACGTGGTGCCGGTGGAATATCAGTCAGATCAAAACGACCGAGTGACTTGTTCGCTGCGGCCTGCTCACGCTCACCCTGCAACACATGTACAGTCACTGCATTCTGGTTATCATCTGCGGTCGAAAAGACCTGCTGTGCCTTGGTCGGAATCGTTGTATTTTTCTCAATCAGCTTGGTCATGACCCCACCCAGCGTCTCGATACCGAGTGAAAGTGGCGTTACGTCGAGTAACAGTACGTCAGTCACGTCACCCGCCAACACACCCCCCTGGATCGCAGCACCCATTGCTACCGCCTCATCAGGATTTACATCCTTACGTGGCTCACGACCAAAGAAGTCCTGAACCGCTTCCTGCACCTTAGGCATACGGGTCTGACCACCCACCAGAATCACATCACCGACATCAGAGGCTGAAAGATTCGCATCCTTCAACGCAATACGACATGGCTCAATCGAACGCTGCACCAAATCATCCACCAGTGACTCCAGCTTGGCGCGGGTCATCTTGATGTTCATGTGTTTTGGGCCCGAGGCATCGGCTGTGATGTAGGGCAGATTGATATCGGTCTGCTGGCTGGAGGAGAGTTCGATCTTCGCCTTCTCTGCCGCCTCTTTCAGACGTTGAAGTGCCATCGGATCATTGGAGAGATCCACAGCCTGATCTTTCTTAAACTCCTCCACCAGATAATCCATAATACGATTATCGAAGTCTTCACCACCGAGGAAGGTGTCACCGTTAGTAGCCAACACCTCGAACTGATGCTCACCATCAATCTCTGCGATCTCAATGATCGATACGTCGAAGGTACCGCCACCAAGGTCGTAGACCGCAATCACACGATCCCCTTCCTTTTTATCCATGCCATAGGCGAGTGCCGCAGCAGTCGGCTCATTGATAATGCGTTTCACCTCAAGACCGGCAATCTTGCCCGCATCCTTGGTTGCCTGACGCTGTGAGTCATTAAAGTAGGCTGGTACAGTGACTACCGCCTCAGCCACATCCTCACCCAAATACTCTTCTGCAGTTTTCTTCATCTTCTGCAGTACACGGGCAGAGATCTCAGGGGCTGCCATCTTATTATCATCGACCTGTACCCAGGCATCCCCATTGTCGGCTTTAACAATCTTGTAGGGGACCAGGTCAATATCCTTCTGTACGACATCATCTTCAAAGCGACGACCAATCAGTCGTTTGATCGCAAACAGTGTGTTGTGCGGGTTGGTGACCGCCTGACGTTTTGCCGACTGCCCGACCAAAACCTCACCATCATCAGCATAACCAATCACCGATGGTGTAGTACGTGCGCCCTCACTGTTCTCAATGACACGCGCCTTACCTCCTTCCAGCACCGATACACATGAGTTGGTGGTTCCAAGGTCAATACCAATAATTTTACCCATTACATCTTCTCCAATTTCAATTCGTTATATATGTTTTTAAATCTATTTTATTAAATATTTTATTTAAATCTTCCCATACTATGGGGGCACTCTCAGCACTTTCAAGGGCTGGAAAAACCTTAAGATGAACTCACAATTACACGAGCAGGTCTCAATAGGCGCCCATTCAATGTGTACCCTTTCTGGATCACATCCATGACAGTGTTAGGTTCCATTTCAGGATTGGGCACCATGGTCAACGCCTCATGCTGTTCAGGGTCAAATTTCACCCCCATTGCATCCATCACCTCGACATTGAACTTCTCCAACGCTCCGAAAAGCTGTTTACGAGTCAGCTCCATCCCCTCTTTAAGGCTGGCGACATCCTCAGAATCCTTTGCTGCGGTCAGCCCGAGATCCATACTGTCGGCCACAGCCAGAAGCTCTTTGGCGAATGGCTCCAGAGCAAACTTATGGGCCTTCTCAACATCGCGGGCTGTGCGCTTGCGCAAATTGTCCATCTCTGCCTGTATTCGGGTCATACGGTTCAGATAGTCAGCAGCCTTCGCTCTGGCATTTTGCAGCTCCTCATCCACCACTGGTATCTCCGGCCCCTCCATGTCGACCAAAATAGGGTCTTCAGAGCCACTCTCTTCAGAGGGACCTTCTCCGGAACTGCTCTTTGATGAATCTACATCACTCAGGTCAACACTCTCTACATCGATTTGCCCCTCTTCCGCCGAAATCTCTTCAGCTGTAGCACTCTCCACATCCGACTCCTCTGCAGGCTTCAATCGTTCCTCATCACTCATTTGAAAATCATTCCTTATCTAATCAATACGCTTTACGGTTTGTTCTAAAAAATCTTTATGTCTAAGGAACCCCTGAATAAGTCATGAACAATTGCCTTGCGCCCATAGTGCCCAAACTTAATCAGAGGTTCCCTTAAGCAATCAACCACCCGTAATTGGGGGCTAATCCATCAGTTTCAAGGCTGAACCCAAAATTTTTGCTGTCATGTCCACCACCGGAATTACCCGGTCATAGGCCATTCGGGTCGGACCCACAACCCCAAGCACCCCCATCACCTCATCCCCATGGCTATAGGGTGCTGTCACCACACTACAATCATCAAAGAAGCTATAGCCAGACTCCTCTCCGATAAAGACCTGAACACCATCGGCCTCCATACACTGGTCGAGCAGATGGATCATGTCATGCTTTTCACTAAAAGCATTAAATAGTTGACGTAACCGGTCCATTTCATTGAACTCTTCATAATCCATCAATTTGGATCGTCCCGACACCATCACCTGATCTTGCTCTGACTCTCTCGGGGTAACCGCCTGCTGCGCCATCTGCACAATATTGTGCATGGATTCATCCATCTCTGTTTTGGAGCGCTCTAACTCCGTCACCAGACGCCCCCGCACCAGAGAGAGCTCCTCCCCTTCAAAGGTCTGATTGAACCAGTTAGCGGCTTGTCGTAGTTCCGACTCGTCAAAGTGCCGATCTGTCTGGATAATGCGATTTTGTACCTCATCTCGATTGGTCACCAGAATGGCCAGCACACGCCCCTCTGAGAGTGGAAGAAATTCCATGTGACGTAGTATCACCCGACTATGCCGGGGCACCATCACTACACTGGCCATACTGGTAATTTGAGATAGCAGCAAAGAGGCAGAGGAGAGCACCTCATGAGTATTTTTTGCAGTTCCCGAGATCTCCTGCTGAATCAGACTGAGGTCGATCTGCTCCATCGGTCGCACTGCAACTAGGTTATCGACAAACAGCCGATACCCCTTCTGGGTCGGGACTCTTCCTGCTGAGGTGTGAGGCGACTGGATCAGCCCCATCCCCTCCAGATCTGACATCGTATTACGCACCGTGGCAGCACTCACCTTTAAACCTGAGCTGCGCGACAAGGTCGTTGAAGCGACCGGTTTACCATCACGAATATGATGTTCAACCAGTACTTTGAGCAGATATTGTGCCCGTTCAGTTAAGGAGAGTTCACCGCTCATTTGAGATCTTAATCGTGATATAGTGCTGGAAATCGAAAAAGAGGCGAAGGTTAGCACTCACCAACCTTGAGTGCCAGCCTTAGAGGACAGTCAGAGAAAAAATGAGGGATAAAATGGAGTACCAATTTAATAAAATCGGCATTATCGGAAAATTTGGTGCACCTACCGTTGGGGAGACTCTCCTCTCCCTCACTCACTGCCTGATTGACAAGAAGCTGGAGGTCTTTCTCGATCAGGATACTGCAGAGCGTCATCCAGAAAACCAGCTCCCTGTGGTCTCCCGTGATGAGATGGGGCAGCGCTGTGATTTGGCCATTGTGGTTGGCGGAGATGGCTCTTTTCTAAATGCTGCGCGCTCACTCGCTCAATTTGATATTCCTATGCTCGGTGTCAACCTGGGTCGACTTGGATTTCTCACCGATATCACCCCCTCTCAAATTGATATCTATATGGAAGAGGTGCTGAACGGAGATTTCACGGAGGAGCGGCGCTGTCTTCTGCAGAGCCACATCCTACGGGATGGCGAAAGCCTTGCAGCAGGTAACGCACTCAATGATGTGGTGATCCATAAACTTGATATTGCCCGTATGATTGAGTTTGAGACCCATATCAACGGAGAGTTCGTCAACCGTCAACGCTCGGATGGATTGATCGTATCAACACCTACCGGCTCGACCGCCTACGCACTATCGGGTGGTGGCCCAATCCTCGCCCCCACCCTGAAGGCCATCTCGCTGGTACCAATCTGCCCTCATACCTTGAGCAACCGCCCCATTGTGGTACCCGGCAACAGCCGCATTGAGATCACCATCATGGGCCCCAGCGGACATGCTCAGGTAACCCGTGACGGACAAAGTAATGAGACGCTGGTTGCCGGTGATAAGGTACTGGTTGAGCGCTACGGTCAGAACATACGCCTGATTCACCCCTCGAACTACAGCCCATTCCGGGTGCTACGACAGAAACTGGGGTGGTCTGGGTAGTCCAGCTCATTCGATACTCCCCTTTACTCTTAAGTTTGTAAATTAGAGACTACAGGCACTCTACTGATGCTTAGAGATCTATACATCCGTGATTTTGTACTGGTTTCAGAGACAGAGATCCGCTTCAACGATGGACTCACAGCACTCACCGGTGAGACGGGTGCCGGAAAGTCGATCATTTTCGATGCACTTGGGCTGGCCATTGGAAAACGGGCCGAAAGCGGCTTTATTCGTAGTGGTGCTGAACAGGCAGAAATCAGTGCGACCTTTGAGCAACTCACCCCTGAAATTCTTGACTGGATAGAGGATCAGGCTCTGGAGCGCGACAACACGGATGAGCTAATACTGCGCCGGGTGATCCGTAGCGATGGTCGTTCACGCGCTTATATCAACGGTTCTCCTACCACTAACCAGTCTCTTCAGGAGCTTTCTGCCCTATTGATTGATATCCAGGGGCAACACGCTTTTCAGCGTCTACTCCGGCGCGATGAACAGTTACGACTTCTGGATCACTACGCAGATAACAGTCGCCTACTCAAACAGATGGGACAGCAGTATCAGCAGTGGGACCAACTGATCCAGCAACAACAACAGCTGTTACAGAGTGAAAATGAACGCCAGGACCGTCTCACCTTGATTGAGTTTCAGCTCCAGGAGTTTGAGTCATTGGCACTCGACGAAGAGGAGTTCCCTCAACTAGAAGCTGAACAGAGGCAACTCAGTAATGGTGAGCAGCTGCTGGAGCTGAGCCATCAGGCACACCAGCTACTGGATGGCGAGGAGAATGAATTCAGCGCAATACAGCAGCTCTATCGCTCCATTGCTCAACTGGAGATTCTGGAGCCACTGGATGCCACGATTCGCCCCATCAGAGAACACCTTGCGGAGGCCACCCTACAGACGGCAGAGAGTGCGAACGAGATCTTACAACGGGCTGACCAGTATAGTCTCGACCCACAACGACTGGAGTGGCTGAATCAACACCTCTCTACACTTTCGGACCTTGCCAGAAAACACCGCTGCCCCCCTGAAACCCTCTTTTCACGACAGCAACAACTTCAACAACAGCGCGACCAGCTGCTCAACTCATCTCAAGCATTGGAGCAGCTACAGCAACAGATTGATAACGCCTCTGAGCAGTGCCATCAACTTGCTGAAAAACTGCATCTGCGTCGAAATCAGGCGATTACCCAGCTACAACAAGAGGTGACTCAGGAGATCCGGCAGTTAGGTATGGAACAAGGGACACTGCAAATTATTCTCAATCCACTGCAGGATCAGCGCTTCCGTTTCAATGGTAGAGATGAGGTGGAGTTTGAGATCCAGACCAATCCAGGCTCTCCATTCGCTCCACTCTCAAAGATTGCATCGGGTGGAGAGTTATCTCGCGTCAGCCTGGCCATTCAGCTCACCTCAACTCATCGTGGTCAGACCCCCACTCTGATTTTTGATGAGGTTGATAGCGGTATTGGTGGTGGTGTTGCCGAACGCATTGGACAAAAGCTGCGTCAGCTCGGACAGACGACACAAATTCTCTGCGTCACCCACCTTCCGCAGGTTGCCAGTCAGGGACACCACCACTTTAAAACTGAAAAGCACCAGGACAGTCTCGAACAGGAGACCGTGACCCGAATCACCGACCTCAATACAGAAGATCGTATCTCTGAGATTGCGCGGATGTTAGGCGGTCTTGAGATCACTCAGCAGACCTTGGCTCATGCCAGAGAGATGGTCTCTCGCCCAACCACGAGTTTATAGAACATCCCAACCATTTATCCAGAGGGAATGGACTGGTATGATGATCAAAAGTTCAGAAAACAATCGAGCCCCTAAATCCAGATCCTAAATAAATCGAGACCTTATGAAAAAAGCACTCTTCATCTTGACCGCCCTTCTGCTGCTACAAGGCTGTAACACCCTAGATGAGAAACTCCCCTCTTTCTCAATGCCTGACCTCTCACTTCCCGAGATCTCAATGCCCTCTATACCGGGTATCTACCGTGCTGATATTCATCAGGGAAATATTGTTGATCAGGAGATGGTCAACCAGCTCAAGCCAGGCATGAATAAACGTCAGGTTCGATTTATTATGGGGTCTCCACTACTGATCGACACCTTTCACCAGGAGCGTTGGGTCTACTTCTCCAGCAAGAAGGTCAACGGTGACCTGAAAGATAAACAGAGACTCTCTCTCTTCTTTGAGGCAGAAAAACTGGCACGTATTGAGGGTGATTTAATACCTCTACAGAGTGAACAAGAGACCACAGAAACGCCAGCATCCGAGCCAACCACTACAAAGTAGCAGTCGTATCTCCCTGGTCGTAACCTCTACTCAGGAGTCTCCACCCCCCTTCTTCATGCGCTTGCCCGCTGCTGCCCGTTGACGCCGCACCTCTTTGGGGTCGGCAATCAGGGGACGGTAGATCTCCACCCGATCTCTCTCTAGCAGAACCCGATCCAAACGGGCACTCTTCCCAAACACACCCATCTTACCCTTCTCCAGATCAATCTCAGGATACCGTTCCAGAATACCAGACTGCTCGACTGCCTGTCGCAAGGTTGCCCCTTCTGTTACCTGCACCTCAAGAATCATCTGCTCTTCAGGAAGTGCATAGGCCACTTCTACGACCATACTATTGGATTCACTACTTGTCATTGACATACACCTCTTGTGCCCGCTTCACAAATGCATCCACCATCGATTTTACAATCTGATTAAAGAGCGGGCCGATGGCCATTGCTATGATGCGGCTTGAAAAATCAAATTCTACGTGCAGTGTCACCTTGCACGCGGAATCACTCAAAGGATCAAAACTCCAGCGCCCAGCAAGCGCCTTAAACGGCCCCTTGACCAGACTCATCTCGATAGAACGCCCCGGCATCAGGCGGTTTCGGGTTGCAAAGGATTGATGCACCCCTTTGAAGGCGATATCTACCTCTCCCACATTCTCATGCTCGCTCTGCCCAAGAAAGCGACTGCCCCCACACCACGGCAGAAAATGGTGGTAACCAGGCACATCCTCAACCAGTGCATACATCTGCTCACTGGAATAGGCAACCAGAGCACTTTTCTCAATAACAGCCATACAATCAGATCAGCTCAACAGCATTCAGAAACACCAGCACAATCGCTACAGGTGTCACAAAACGAATCAGGAACTGCCAGCGCCGATAATCCGTATCTTCCAGCCCCAGCTCACCTTTAGAGTGGTTCTGGTTCATCACCCAGCCAGCAAACAATGCAATCAGCAAACCACCCAGCGGTAACAATATATTGGCTGTCAGATAATCCAACAGATCAAAAATGGTCTTATCGAACCATTTAATCTCAGACCAGAGATTGAATGAGAGAACCGTTGCAATACCCAGCACCCAGGTTACCAGACCAGCCCCCAGCGCCGCCCGGTTACGGCTCCACCCTTTCGTTTCAACCAGCCAAGCCACTACGGG
>DUYW01000064.1 GCA_013349825.1 Gammaproteobacteria bacterium
CGCAGCCAATAGCAGGCTATTAGCAAGGTTTTCAACGAAGATATTGGGCGCTATGGGCGTTAGGCATTTACACATGACTTATTCAGAGGTTCCCTAAGGAACCGCAGTATTGAAGTTGCCCAATGACTCTCTATCCTTGAATACAAGAGGTTATAAAAAATAGAGGCCACAATGAGTGATCGTATAAAAAAACAGCCACACCTTCATATTGCCTCAGAAAACGGTGAGTCTCTTCGTGAAGAGGATCTGTTTTACGATGAGGATGAGAGAGTACTTCATTTGGTTGATCTGCTCGATGATGAGGGTCTGACTGATGGACCTAGTGACAAACACCGCAACCAACAATCCAATAATTAAGCGGGCCCCAGCTTTTCAGCTTCCTGCTTGATCCCTAACACCCTCACACTCAGATTCAGAACTCTCTTTACCTCTTCTTTTTATTCACGCAGAGAAACGACTGATTTGCGATCACGCAGATTGAAAAATAGGGGACAAACAAATTCAACAGTGGTATCAGACTTAACAGATAAAGAATCAGCGTAGCGATAACATGTTTTCCACCACTGAAGGTTGATGACTGTTTACTCACCTCCTGATACGACAGGTGTGTGCCCAATACATCCAGCAGTAACAGTTTTCGGAACAGCATAAAGCCTATGACGGCATACAGTAGATGCCCAATACCAAACAATAACAAGAGCGGAGATGCCAATAGGAAATAGAGCACATATCGCAATACAATAAACAGAGAAGCAAGCAGTGATGCCAGCGCAGATGTGGACTCAACCACTTCAATCTCTGGATAGCGTTTTTTTCGGATATTCTCAACAATTTTCTCAGAGAAGAGTGAGATCACCAAAAAGATCATTGGCACAAAGAGAAAGTAGCCGAATGTCCCAATCAGGACCTGGGTAATGAAATGGGTAACCCATGACATCCACCCTTCTGCTAACCCATTCGCCTCAAATAGTGTTTCAACCACTTCAGAAAGGAGCAGGTAGATTGGGAGTACGGTGAGAAGCAGAATTACAAAGGAGAGAAAGAAGAACTTTATATTTTTCAGCGTGAGTGCATCTGAAAACCCCAATATAAATGCGTTTTTCACTTCATTTACCCGCTAATCAGAGGTTGTGGATACCCGTACTCCATACACGGAGAATTGATTGAGGACCCTATAAAAAGTACTGTATAAATTCATGCATTCATCCGTAGGAGACGAAACGTCCAGCCCTATATATGGTCTGTCCCCTACACGGGGAAGGGGCTGGTGCATGAAGGAAATTATGTGACTATTGATACCAAAGTGGTATTTTTTTCAGAACTCTCCGTTCGCACTTTTGACAGCAGCCACTTGACCTAAAAAATCATGGATTTGTGATTTTGAGTCATTCTGAAATAGCTGAGAGCGAGGGTCTCGTTCAATTGCCTGCTCCATCAACCCACCTACAAACTCTTCCGGCTTGTTGATACGTTCTAGTAGTTCTTCAACATTATCGATCATATCCAGCATACTCTGAACAAAGTCTGAAAGTTCATGAAGCCCGCCATGACCTCCTGTGCTCACAGAGGATGGCATCATCTCACTCACCTCTCGATAGCTCTCCACCATTGAGTAGCTGACACTACGTCGCATCTCCATCGACAGGTTGGTGAATTCGCTGGTATCCATCTCGAAGGTACTGAGTTCAGAAATTGCTCCAGCCAAGTTGCCACTAAAAAAATCGCTGGCAACTTCTGATAGTTGACCCATGACATCATCCAGCGCCTTCAACTCTCCCTCATCCAGCTCCCCTTCTACTTGATACTGGATATTATAGCCTTGATAGCTCTGTTGGTGTATTGAGTAACTCTGTTCTGAATCTGTAACCGTGGCCTCACGAGAGGCTGAACGTTGCCACTCACTGCTCATATTGAGTGTAATTTTATCTCCATCTGCGGTGATAATTTGTAGCGAGGTACTTTCTGACCGTTCCATTTCAAAGGATTGAGCATATTCTCTGTAGAGAACTTCCTGCCCAAGGTCGCTCAGATCGGTAGTAGGAGTGGCATCCGGCTCTTTTTGGTGAGGTGGTTGTTGCTGCAGCAAAGGGCTACCCATATTGACATCGTCAAGAACAGAACGAGCCAAGGAGTGGTGCTCTATTCCATTGGGAGCCATTGGTTGAATTACATTCATTGGATAAACCTCATCAAGATAGTCTTGACTCAATTTATCGGCTGATGGGTACTCAAACTTTAGCAATTACTCCAATGAATTTATCTTGCATAAGTTACCCATCTCCTGTCTTTCATCAGGAGGGTAACTGGAGTCGCCTCACTCATCTCCACTGTTTTGCTGTCCATGTCCGGGCAACACCATTCGGGATAGCCGAATAATCAATAAACTGACCGGGGTTCCATGAAGAAATAGATCAAAGATATCGATCGGTTTTGAGAGTGTTCCATCGACCAGCATCCCTAATTTCTCAACCAGGTGGGGTTCTGGGTGTGGTGGAAAAATTGCGGGCATTACTGCCAGCATCAGGGCAATTAGTGTTAAGTGCCCCAAGGGGATACGGTCAATCCAGTGCATAGCCACTCCTGTCGAGTTGCAGCTTAATGAAGAATCTTACTTAATGTGGTACCCCAGCTGCTGGGGTTGAAGGGTTTCTGGATCCATCCGGTTGCACCCAGTGTGACTGCTCGTTGTTTGAGTTCTGACTCGTTGGCTCCGGTAATGCAGAGTACTGGCAGTAGTGAGAACTCTTCACTGTTACGAATCCTCTCAAGCAGATCCAGTCCACCCATTGACGGCATATTTAAATCGGTTATCACGAGATCGGGCCTATCTTGATTTAATTGATCCCAGCCTGTCTCACCATCAATTGCAGTAATGACATTAAACCCGAGCTTATCCAGCTCTTTTTTCACTAGGATACGAATCAGAGCCTCATCGTCAACTACTAAAATTGTCTTCATGTCCAGAAAATCCCAACTACAGTATCATTATGTTATTACTTTGAAGAGTACCTCAAGTAACATCAAATCTGTGAAGATTTTTTCACGAAACGCCCAGTACAACTGATTACAGCCTGTAAGTAATGAGCACCTCCATTTCTCTTTCTGCAAGGCTCGGTTATACTGTTCCCTGACTTATATCAATCTTAATCTAAAATGGTGCTCCATAAAATGACCCACTCTCCCGCTACCCACCTCGCCTTACTTCTGTTGCTCGTAGCCCCGATAGCCCAGTCTGGAAGTATCAATATCACCCGTTCCGTTGAGTCTGTTACTGTGGAGCACAATGGTGTGGATTTAAAGGTCATGAGAAATCAGGACCCCACCGCTCTGGTTGATCCTACCTGGTCAATGACGGGACGGAACTGCCCTCCCTTCTGCGTTCAACCATTAACAGCAGCCCCAGGCGTTGCAACGGTTGGGATTCATGAAGTTATTCAATTTATGCAGAATGAACTGACCTTTGATGAGGGGGTGATTATCGATGCAAGAACACCTGACTGGAATGAACGAGGCACCATTCCAGGCTCAGTCAACATTCCTTACACGCATTTGAATCGGGCTGCCGGTGGTGATGACGACATGATGGAAGAGGCCTTTGAACAGTTCGGTGTCACTCGAAATGAGAATGGCTGGAACTTCTCAAAGGCCAAGAAGCTGGTGTTGTGGTGTAATGGTTGGTGGTGTGGACAGTCACCTGCGGCGATCCGTGGATTGTTGAGTGAAGGTTATCCTGCGGAGAAGCTCTTCTATTTCCGGGGGGGTATGCAGAACTGGAAAATTTACGGGATGACAGTAGCTCACTGATCGATAATTTCGTTGTAATGATCGATCAAAAGTCATTTCTCAACTCAAGATAGAGGCGGTCATTATCCCCCCAATAGGGTGGATATTGACTGTTTTGGTAATCGATCACTCCTCCACTTACGGACCAGTGGTCATCGAGATCGTAATCGATTGAGAGACGCGTTGCTCCACCACTGTTGAGGTTTAGCCCTTTGCGGGTCAGCACCCCTTTCAGGTGGAATGTGTTGTTCAACAGGTCATGCTGGTAGGCTAATGCGCTCTCGGTGCTGATTTGCTCTATATTGTCTGTAGAGAGCGCTAATGGTGTGTCATAGCTATCGATCCCCCTGCGTACAACCTCAACGGAGAGGGTTACATCATTAATTCCTCGGTATTCTCCGCCGAGCAACAGATCAAAGCGTCTGTAATCTCTGCTGGTACCGGTATAGCGTAGACCACTGAAAAGTGCTGTCTCTCCTTTCCAGAGCCAACTCCCCTCGGCAATATTGATAGCTGCACCGATCTGCCCCACTCGTGCATAGCGTAGAGTCTGCCCTGATTGATATGAAACATCATGGTTTGCTCTGGCTCCATAGAGAGAAAGATCCCACCCTGAAAAGCGTCCCATCAGTGAGAGTCCCCACTCCATCTGCCTCCATCCGTTTGCCGGAAATTGGTCAATGAAGGTTGCTGTACTACAGCTGGTAGGCAAAAAATCACTGCCACAAACAGGGGCCAGATGCGGCCTGTTTTCTGCAATAGCCAACGCTGTTACGGTCCACTCCTCTGTAAAATAGTCTGCACGAACCATCCCGACCGGTCGGCGAAGAGTCTCGAGTTCTCCTAACCCCGGCTCACGGAGATCCATCGGATTGATGGTGTCATTCACCCTGAGGTAGTCAGATTGTCCCCAGACAACGGTCTGTCTTCCCAGTTTAAGGTCAAGCGAGGGAGAGAGTGAACCGGCAAGCCAAAGTTCCCCCCATTCAGCTTCCTTCTCATAACGCTCTAGTAGTGTGCTTGTATATTGACTTCGACCATTCAGTGCATATGAGAAATCTTGTCGAAGGTATCCATCTCCATGTGTTTTCCAGCCGGGTAGCAACTCTCCCTCAACCTCCAACCATAGCTTGGTGGAAAGTTTTGAAAGCCCTCGAAAGTCTGTCTGCCCCGACGTTGGTTGATGGTGTGCAGTATTCCATGAGAGTGAATTGAGCCAATAACCCCGCAAGAAAGAGGGTTGCGGTCGGATGGGCAGCAACTCTGCAGTCACTAAGCTATCGCCTTCAGGATCATCAAAACCACTCATCAGGTCATCTTCGACATCATCAATAGCGGTCTCGACTCTAGTTTCTTCAGCCTCAAATCCTTGCAATACATCATCCAGTGAAAGTTCATCAACACTTTGATCACTACAGAATGAGGTTGTTGAATAAGTTAAAACAGTCAGCGCTATAGCACTTTTTAAGAGCCGGTTAAGAGCCATTGAGTGATTATGTGCATTCATTCATTATTGAACCCCTTTCTCCAAACGACGTACCGTAAACAGACCGGGGTCAGAGGTCTCGCCGTATTGAACTGCGGAGTAGTTGATTTCTGTTTTATGAATAATTTTTTTACCTTGCTTGGTGGTCATCGTCACCTCAAGAGGTGTCCATATCCCATCAATCTGTTCTAACTGTTTAACATCAAGATAGCGCAATCGTCCCCTCTTCTCTAACCAGCGTACCGCACGGACCACAACATAATTATCCTGCCGAACAAAGAGTACCGACTGCTTATAACCAATCTCCTTAATGATCTCTGCAGACTTGGGTACCGCTTTAATCTGCCAGACCGGATGTTCACGCACTTGGGTCTCTTTCATCACGGTAAAGGTATAATCATCAAGGTCGGGATCAGTCATATCTGAGTAGTTAAAATCGGACCCCATAAAGCTACCACTCTTATCGTCATTGGCAATACGTTTGGTTTTACGTAGTGCGGGAAGATAGAGCCATTGGTCATCATCCTTACCCGACTGGTCATAGTCGTAGGTGAGGAAACCGGTATTTTTGACATCTGAAGGGGTCAAGAAGAAGAGCAGTGAGTAGCTATCTTCCCCCCGATCCTGCGCCCAACGTCTCATATTGCGTGTACGCACCTTACGGTTCTTATCGATCAGACGCATCTCCATCTCCATCTGTGCATGGTCACCATCATCACGATCATTAACCGCTTGCATAATTTCACGTGCGGTTGGGGTTGCATCAGCAGCGGAACTCAACAAAATAGCTGCCGCTACCATTGCCCATCGATTCCAGTTCAACATGGTGTTCTCCTGTCTCTTAATTGCGTTTACCAAATACCAGGGTCATCAATGCCGGTGCCAGTAGCAGGTCGGCTAACAGTGCGAGGATAATTGCCATACCCGTAAGCCCTCCGAAGTTGATCAGGTTGTTCATGTCTGAGCGCATGAAGATCAAAAAACCAAGGCTTAACACTATCGTGGTCACCACCATGGCACGCCCTGCGGTATGGAGGGTGTGTGTAATCGCCTCAACGGTATCGCCACTCTGGCGGTAGTATCGTTGAAAGTTGTGCATAAAATGAACGGTATCATCTACCGCAAGCCCCAGTGCAATACTGCCAATGAGCATGGTAAATGCATCCAGTGGTAGACCGGTGATGCCCATAAAACCCAAGACAATGGTAATGGGTAACAGGTTGGGGACCATACTGATTAACCCAAGACGAATATGCCCAACCAGTAAAATCATCATCATCGTGACAACAAATGCTGCAATGGTGTAGCTCTGTGCCATGCTGGTCATCATTGCATCCAGTGTTCGGGCAAAGATCATCATCAGCCCGGTGACTTGGCTCTCCACTCCCTCTGGCAGTGCCTGATCGACCCGCTCTTGCACCTCGTCCACAATAGCCGTGTAACTGCCTGCATCACGCCAGGGCAGCCGTAAGGTAATCCGTGCTGTTCGTAGTTCAGAATCGACCAGATTTTCAAGATCATCAGAGCCGCTATTCTCAAATAGCAACAGCTCCTGAGCAATCAGTTGACGCTCTTTAGGGGTGACATAATACGCCGCCTGATTCTCATTGAGCGCCTGATTGGTTTCACGCAGTACATCAATCACTGAGATTCTTTTACCGGCATCCAAGCCATTCAGCTCATCTCCAAAATGGTCCAGTTCATCCTGGATTTTGGAGAGGGCCCCGATAATTTGAGGGTTATATAACCCCTCCTGTTCTCCGCTATCTACAATCACCTCAACAGAGATGGTTCCATTGAGATCGCGATCAAGATGGTCTGTTGCAACGCGAATGGGTATCTCCTCTGGGAGCCACTTCATCACATCATGCTTGAATTGAAGTTGTGTAATGCCTGCAATGGCAACAATAAACAGAATAGCTGCTACAAACACTACGGTTGCAGCATGGTTGGTCGAGACTGAAACCGCTCGATTGAGTAACCGGTCCATCATCCCCGTAACCGTATTCCCCTCCTCATCAGCTTCACTGTCAGAGCTCTTATGGTGTTTGCGGCGTACAGGAAAAATAGCCAACAGAGTAGGCAGTAAAATCAGTGAGTAGAACATTGCCAGCAATACACCGGCAGCACCAAAGACCCCCAGTTCTGCGACGGCCCCCAACTCAGCAGTGGAGAAGGAGAAGAGTCCCGCAGCTGTAGTCAAGCTGGTCATGACCACTGCCAGACCTGAGTGGCCCAAAGCAAAGCGAATCGCTTCAAGCTTGTCTCCGGTATGGTCATAACGGCGATAGAAAATAGAGAGGATATGGACCGAATCTCCAACCCCTACGGCCAAAACAAAAGAGGGCAGAATCTGGGTCGGTAGTTTGAGTGCCGTTCCGCTCAAGGCCATCAGGGCAATGGTTGCAACCAGTGAGAGGATCACAACAACCAGTGGTGTCAAGATCCCTGTAACCCTGCGGAAGAGCAAAAAGAGGAAAAGAAAAATGATTGCAACCATGGTCAACGTGAATTGACGCATATCACTCTGCATTGATTTCTTCAGCACCTCCATCACAATGGGAGAGCCTGCCACCTCGATAGGAAAATCCTCTCCCTGATAGGCTTCAACCAACTGCATCACTGCGGCTACGACCTCACCATTCTCTTCATCTGTCAGAAAAGTTCGCTCTGTTTCTGCTGTTGCAGACTCTTCTGCAGGGGCATCCTCAAAACCATCGGTTAATGCATCTCCACCGGCCTCTTCAGAAAAGGCGCGTGTTTCAATCACAACCGTTGTCAGTGCTCCATTTTCTGAGATCAATAAATCTTGATAAAAGGGGTGGTTCAGTGCGGCTTGTTTAAGCTGTTTTCTCCCCTCATCACTATCTGGAAATGCCTCCAGCAGATCCTCTACCAATAACTCATCATCTTTACCAACGGTGTACCGCACATTGACCAAGCTGGTCACTTCGTCGAGATGGGGTACAGTAGCCTCTATCTCTGCATGAAATTGTTTCAGTTTAGTGAGGAACTCGGGAGCAAAGAGATCGACAGGCCGGATCGCGATAAGCACAACCTCCTCTCGACCAAACTGCTCTCTAAATTCATTGTATTGCAGTAGTACCGGATCATCAGCACGCAAGAACCCCTCATTAGAGGTATCGATGGTAATTTTAGGGAGATGGCTGAACAGTAGAGCTGTCAGTATCACAACAGCCAACAGAACACCCCATTTCCAACGAATTAGCCGGTCAGCAAAGGTGATAAACCCACTTTCAATGGATGTACGGTTCACAAACAATCCTTAAATTAGATTTGGTATAGAAAAATATAGAGGCCACCACCACTCAAAACTCATTCCATTCATCAGTAGCAGCCGGAGCAGACTTCAATGCGGGCTGTGGGCTCTTTGTTTGAGCATCAATATCTTTATCGACCTCATTCGGTCCTGAGATAGAGTTTATACGGCTGCCTGACGCTGAGTGATGTTCTAACTTCTCTTCCTCTATGGCGGAGTCTTCCTTCTTCAGCTTAAACTGCCCCACTAACTGTGACAACTCTGCAGCTTGTTGATCAACGGATTGACTGGATGCCGCAGCCTCTTCGACCAATGCACTGTTCTGCTGGTTGACAGCTTCAAGCTCCAGAATTGACTCGTTGACATGCCCGATACCCACGGTCTGCTCCTGACTTGCTGCAGAAATCTCACTGACAATATCATTCACCTTTTTGACTGAAACCTGGATCGACTGCAGTGCATGACCACTACGTGCGACCAGGTCACTTCCGGTCGACACCCGTCCGGCACTGGCTTCAATCAGCCCTTTAATATCTTTCGCCGCGTCCGCAGAGCGTTGTGCCAGGGTTCTTACTTCTCCCGCCACAACGGCAAAGCCCCGTCCATGATCTCCTGCACGTGCAGCCTCTACAGCTGCATTCAGTGCCAACAGGTTGGTCTGAAAGGCAATTCCATCAATGAGGGTTATGATTTCTGCAATTTTGTTGCTTGACTCATTGATGCGACCCATTGCATCGACTGCATCATTGACGATTTCTGCACCATGTTCTGCCTGATCTCGTGCTTCAGAAGCTAATTGATTAGCCTGAGCAGCATGACCCGCATTCATTTTTACGGTGGAGGAGATCTCCTCCATACTCGATGCGGTTTGCTCCAGAGAGGCAGACTGTTTTGTTGTTCTCTGAGCTAGACTACTATTTCCTCGTGCAATCTCACTCACTCCATTTTGGATGAGCTGGGTTGCCCCGCGTACATTGCCGACAATCTTGCGCTGATTTAGCAGGGAGTGGTTAACAGAGTCGGTCAATAAAGAGAGCTGCCCCGAAAAGGTGCCTTCAATACTCTGTGTGAGGTCTCCCTCTGCCGTTCTTTCCATTACACGTGAAACGGCTCCAACAACCTCCTCCATGGACTCCATGGCGCGATTCACCTCTCTCTCAATTTCACTCTCACTGCCTGTTACGCTCTCCATCCTGTATTTAAAGTCTCCGTTGACAATTGCCTGCATCACTCGTGAGAGGCTTTCGGTCATCTGCTGTAAGCTATTCAGAGCGCCATTGACGGTATTGCGGAAGGATTGAAGCTCTCCACCAAACTGTTCGTTAATACGTTGTTCAAAGTCTCCGGATTCCACTGCCTGCATGACTCCATTCACACGTCCGATTGCATCTTGTATGCGGGAGATACTACCGTTGATGGACTCTTTGAGGTTGTTAAGGTCACCGGATAACGGTGATGCTACGCGACGGCTAAAGTCTCCCTCTGCTGAGGCAGACATCACTTGACCAATCTCACTGATAGCCCCTTGAAGAGTCTCTAACAGTTGGTTAAAGGTATCAGCGGTTTCACCAATTTCATCATCACGCTGCCTCTCCATACGGCGCGAGAAGTCTCCATTCCCGGTCACTTCACTCATTACCTTTTGCAACTGCAGCATTGGATTGACTACGCTACGCGCAATATAGAGTGCAATCAGGATGGCTATTACCACACTCACCAAGGCTACGATTGAGAGCCAAAGCCAAGCCGATCGCTCTGTACTATGCACTTGCTGCCGCGAGACATTTACATCAGCCTCAAGCACGGCTTTCACCTCTTCAATTGCAGCACCAATATTTTCAGCAATCTGGTTGATCTGGTTTACCGTATGGTGCTCTTGTTCAACCACCAGTTCTTCAATCGGAGTGACATAACCAATAATTTTATCCAGCCCCTTTTGGGCTTTGAGGATCTGTCTTGATTTACCTCGTTGAAAGTGAGATATTTTTCTCGTTCCACTGGCCTTATTGACTTTGTCGGCAAATTTAAAGATCTTTTTGTTGATCTTTGCATATTTTCCCAACATTTTCTTTAGCTTGGGATCTTCTACTGAGTATTCACTATGCCAACGCTGGAAAACACTCTGCTTTACATCCAAGTTACCGTTGTAGTTAGTATCAAATTTAACAGACTCTTCTAACCCGGTTAACCACTCTTCCAGCGCTACTCTCTGTTGAAGCAAAAATCCTGTCAGGTTCAGCATTTTTTGGTCAAAGTGAAACCAGTAGGGAAGACGTTTGTCATGTGCAGCAATGAGTTCATGCTGTGCTGTGGTTAGCTGATCAAACAGCTCTGTGACCTGAGTAAGATCGACCCCATCCATGCGCTCCATCAACTCTGAGCTGTGTATTGATTCGGCCTCAATTTTTTGACCAATTTTGGCAGCATGGCTTTTTTCCATACTCAGCACATAGTCTCTTGAGAGGGCTATGGAGCGCTCTACTGAGAGCATCAAACGCATTGCGTCTTCTTGTAGAGGAATCTTCTGTTCTAACACTTCATCTGTGGTGACCTTGATGCGCTCTATCATTAAAACACCCACACCACCTGTCACCAATACCAGTAGCGCGACGGCTAAAAACCCGGTGAGCAGCCGCCCTTTTAATCGAAGTGATCCCATTATCCTAGATTCCTCTGCAAGACTGCCCGTACTAGGTGGCTGTCCGAGAATAGAGAGCCACCTAGATTATTCAAAAACCTACTGAATATGCTTTATATGCTCCAGCACTTCAGAAAGCTCCGCTTTTACCTGATCTAGGTATTCACTATCTGACTCTTTCTGGTAGGAGTGTATGGCTATGATCGCTGTTGCCGGATGAACAATGGTGTCCATCAGACTGATTGCCGGTCCAAAATGCTCAATCGACTCGGCATCAATTCCATGCTTGGCCAGATATCCAAACTCATGCCACTGCTCTTCTATCTCATCCAAGCTCATCGCCTTCATGGCAGCTGCATTATCGGCGGTCAGGGTCAGTAGTTTGGAGTGTTTGGCATTGGAGGCCGCAAATGTACGACTGCCTGCAATCCCCATCTCAATCAACTGCTCATTTTGACTAATCATCTTTTCAGTATTGGCCGACGCCCCTTTCATCGACTCACGAATGACTTCCGTGGCGATCATTTTATATTTCTCAACATCCATCACTTCAGCAAAAAGTGGGGTAGTGAAGAGTGATGCAATTAATGAGATACCCGCTAAATATTTTTTCATATCCATAATCCCCCAATAGAACATAATGTTGTTTTTTTATTGTAATAAACCCAGAACAGCTCTCACAAAACAGTGAAAAGCTACCATACTTGATCATGTTGCTACCAACAACAGAAAAGCCAATAAATCGACCCTTAATTTTCATTTTATGATTGAAGAACATTCAGCACTACTTACGCTCTTCACCTCATCCCTGCTCTCCTCCACACTGCTCCCCGGTGGTTCGGAGGCGCTGCTGATCTGGATGGGATCAGAGACCTCGATTTCAAAAATGACACTATTGTTGGTTTCTACAGCAGGCAATACCCTTGGAGGAATTTTTACTTGGGCTGTTGGGTTTTTTGTAGCCAAACATTGGAGCGAGGGGAGACGGTCAAAAAAAATATCAGCCAGAATAAGCGATTGGATCCACCGCTACGGCCCCCCTATATTGCTGCTTTCATGGCTACCCGTTGTGGGCGATGGTCTTTGTCTGGCTGCCGGCTGGTATAAGCTCTCCTTTCTTCCCATATTACTCTTTATATTTTTGGGAAAGGTGGGTCGCTATGCGCTACTGCTTTGGTTCCTGTAAAAAACTGAGAACCTCATGTTTATGGTCTACGAATCACGGCAGAGACAATACCCAGAATCTTAATATCATCATTTCTCAGATAGACCGGAGCCATCGTTGTATTGGCTGGTTGCAGGCGCGTTGCTGCTTTGAGGTCAGTAGATGCAGGTTATTATTCATGATGGTTCCTCTTGTTCTGTATATGTTTTCCCTGTACCATACAAAGAACAAAAAGAGAACGCAATATCTCTTTCTGGGAAAGATTAAGCATTATTGGAGTAAAACGAATCTATGAACCAACCACTTACACGAAAACAGCGTGAGGTTTACGAGTACTTACTGGATCACCAGCCCGAATTTAGTGAACGTCCGCCTACTCTGGAGCAACTCTGCTACCACTTAGGACTCAAGTCTCGTGGCTCACTACATAAACATATCCATGCCCTGATCAATTTCGGGCTGATTGAACCGATGGATGGGTTACATCGAGGTATTCGTCTTATTCAAGTCGATGAGGAGGCGCAGGATAACCATTCAACGCTCCCTTTTGCGGGAAGAATTGCTGCTGGAGAACCTATTGAGGCGGTTGAGGATTGTGAAAAGATAGAGATTCCCCCTCTGTTGAAAACATCTGAAGCATGTTATGTGTTGCAGGTTGCAGGAGACTCCATGGTTGAGGCAGGGATCCTGGATGGCGACCATGTCATTATTGAGAAGAGAGACAGTGCAAGAGATGGAGAGGTGGTCGTCGCTCTGATTAATGGTGAAGAGGCCACCTTAAAAACAATCGAACAGCGGCCTGATGAGGTTGTACTCTTCCCAGCCAACTCCAGTATGGAGCCAATGCACTACCGTCCAGAGCAGGTCACCATACAAGGAGTTCTAGTCGGTCAGATGCGTAGTTATCACTAAGGAACCTCTGAACAGAGTGTAGCTAATCAGAACAATCCTGCTGACCAGCCCTAACAAAAAAATCCCCCTTACATCAGTAAAGGGGATTCGTTACACAAACTACTCAGCGGGTGCTGGTGCTGGTGCTGGTGCCGGAGCAGAAGGCGCCGCCTCAACCGTTGTTGCGGCTTGACTTGGGCGCACAGGATATCGGTCTTTCAGAGGTGGCAAATCTTTCAGAGGTGGCAGAGGTGCTATGGGAGCCATGTTTCTAGGGCCGCCAGCGTTTCCTCCCCATCCTTGAGGACCATTCCATGGGGATGCCCCATTTCCTCCCCAGGGCATTTTTCCACTCCAGGGTGTGTTACCGCCACCCCAAGGGGTATTGCCTCCACTCCAGGGCGTATTACCTCCACTCCAGGGCGTATTGCCTCCGCCCCAAGGCGTATTGCCTCCGCCCCAAGGCGTATTACCTCCACTCCAGGGCGTATTACCTCCACTCCAGGGCGTATTACCTCCACTCCAGGGCGTAT